>JAIOHV010000040.1 GCA_019912885.1 bacterium | reverse complement strand
CGCGAGGCGGCACCTCGCCGCGCGCGCCCCGGTTTGTAGATGTAGTCGCGCTCCGGTTCGACCTTGTGATCGCGCCGGGGCCGGCGCGGCCTTTTTTCGTCGTCGCGTTTGTCGTCGTCGTCGGTCATGGGTCGAGCATGTCACGAATGGACAAAATGGACAGCATGGACCGGATGGACCGAATGGACGCTAACCGCGCGCGCGTGGCCGTGCCCGATTGCATACGACGTTTCCGGCGCCGCGGTATCGACCGCGCACTTCGGCCCCGCCCGAAGCGGAGCCTTCGTTTGCGGCTCTGACGTCGCAATCAATACAAGGCATCGAGCCGGTGCGCGTATTCCGTTTCCACCATGCGGCGCCTCACCTTCTGCGTCGGCGTCAGGCGATCGTTTTCCAGCGTGAACTCCTCGTCCGCGAGGATGAAATCGCGAACGCGCTCGAACGGCGGGAGCTTCTTGTTGACGCGGTCCACCGCTTTTTCGACAAGCTCGCGCACGTCCTTCGAACGCGCCAGATCCGCGTTCGTTTCGAACTCCATGCCTTTGCGCGCCGCCCACGCGCGCACCTCGTCGAAACTCGGCACAATGACCGCCGTCAGGTGCGGGCGGCGGTCGCCGAGCACGCACGCCTGCGCGATGTAGCGGTCGTGCGAAAGCTGCGCCTCGATCGCCTGCGGCGCGACGTTCTTGCCGCCCGACGTGACGATGATGTCCTTCTTGCGATCGGTGATGGTCAGGAATCCGTCCTCGTCGATCGTGCCAATATCTCCGGTATGAAACCAGCCCTTGTTCATCGCGCGCGCCGTGTCGTCGGGCAGGTTGTGATAGCCCTTCATGACGTTCGGCCCGCGCACCAGCACCTCGCCGTCGTCCGCGATGCGGATCTCGACGCCGGGGATCGGCTTGCCCACCGAACCCAGCCGCACCTGGTGCGGGAAGTTCGCCGTGACGACCGGGCTCGTTTCCGTAAGGCCATACCCCTCGTAGATCGCAAGACCCGCCGCGAAGAAAAATTCCGCGATATCCCGGGAAAGCGGCGCGCCGCCGGAGATCATGAAACGAAGCCGCCCGCCGAAACTTTCGCGGATCGGCTGATAAACAAGCGTGTCGGCGAGCGAAAGCTGCAACTCGAGATACGCGGGCGGACGCATCCCCTGGAGGCGATACCACGCGGCCTCGCGGCCGGTTTCCATGGCGCGCCCGAACAGGCCTTCCGCGATGCGCCCCCGGCGCGCGAACTGTTCGGTGATCGCCAAACGCAGTTTCTCAAACACGCGCGGCACGCCGATCATCAACGTCGGCTTCACCTCGACAAGGTCGCCCGCGATATCCGTCACGCCCTCGCCGTAGGCGATCTCCGCGCCGGAAAACAGCATGGCGAAGTGGCCGGCCGTGCGCTCCAGCGAGTGCGACAGCGGCAGGATCGACAGGCTCGTGTCGCCGGGGCCAAGTTGAAAAATCCGCCGCGCCGCGTCCACGTTCGAAAGGATATTCGCGTGCGTCAGCATGACGCCCTTGGGCGTGCCGGTCGTGCCCGATGTATAAATCAGCGTCGCCAGATCGTCGTTCACCGGCGTGTCCCCGCGACGCAAAAGCTCCAACGGATCGCCGTGCGCCTTGCCGAGGTTGACGACGTCGTCGAACGAAAGCACGCGGTCGTCCGCATCGGTGAGATCGGGAATGGGATCGAAGATGATGATGTGCGAAAGGGCCTTGCGCGCGGCCGGCGACGAGAGCGCCTTGCCGAGCTGGAAGTGGTTCGACACCGCCAGAATCTTCGCCCCCGAATCTTCGACGATGTGGCCGATCTGTTGCGCGGTGGAGGTCGGGTAGATGGCCGCGAGCACGCCGCCCACGCAAAGCACGCCAAGATCGGTCATGGCCCAGCAAGGCCGGTTCTCGGAAAGCAGCGCCATTGCGTCGCCCGGGGCGAGGCCAAGCGCGAGCAGGCCGAGCGCGAAGTTTCGCACCTGCTCGTCCACCTCGGCGTACGTCAGGCGCGTCCAGTCGCCGTCCTTGCGGTAGCGCATGCAAAGCGCGTGGGCGTGGCGGCGCGCCGTGTTGTCCCACGCGACGAACAGGTTTTTTTCCTGGGATGTCATAGGGGCTCAAGGGGTTTGACGCGCCGCGTCGAATCGCATCCCTTTATAGATCAAACGCGCGCTCAAACGAAGCGGGAAAATATCTCGTCTGACACGAAAACGCCCGCGTCGGTTAGGCGCACGCGATCGCCCTCGCGCGAAAGGAACCCGCCGGCGACGAGCTCGTCGAATTCCGCGGCGAAGCGCTCGCCGACATCCGCGCCAAGCGCGCGGCTAATCAGCGCCAGGTCCACGCCTACCCGCCGCCGAAGCCCCAGGAAGAGCGCCTCGGACAGCGCCTGCGCCTCGGTCAGCGTTTCCGTTTCCGCAAAGGCCGTGCCGCCCTCGGCCACGCGGCGCATGTACGCGGCGGGGTCGCGATCGTTCACCGAACGCACGCCGTGCGGCGCGTCGGGCGTGTATCCGAACGATGCCGCGCCGCATCCAAGACCGAGGTACGCCCCACGCCGCCAATAGTGCGTGTTGTGCCGGCTCTCGTATCCCGGCCGCGCGAAGTTGGCGATCTCGTAATCGGCAAGCCCGGCCGATAGCAGCCGATCGCGCACGATGCGGAACTCGTCCGCGGCAATGTCGGCGTCCATTTCCTCGCGCTTGCCCTTTTCGAGAAGGCGCGCGAACTCCGTGTCCTCGTAAACCGTCAGGCAATACGCCGACAGGTGCGGCGTGCCGAGCGCGACGAATGCGTCAAGCTCCTGTAAAAGCGCGCCCGCGTCGCGGTCGGGCAGGCCGTACATGATATCGACGCTAATGTTCGAAAAGCCCGCCGCGCGCGCGGCCTCCACGGCGCGCGGCACCTCTTCCGGCGCGTGCCGGCGCCCCAGGCGCGCCAGCACGGCGGCGTCGAGCGATTGCGCGCCGATGGACACGCGGTTGACGCCCGCGGCCGCGAACCCGGCGAACGATTCCGCGTGCGCCGAGCCGGGATTCGCCTCGAGCGTGATCTCCGCGTCGTTGGCGACGTCCACGCGCGCGCGCACGCCGTCGATTAGGCGCCCGATCGCCCGCGGCGAAAACAGCGAGGGCGTGCCGCCGCCGATGTACACCGACGGCGCCGCGCCGCGCATCTCGCCGGCCCGCGCGTCAAGCTCGGCAAAAAGCGCATCGACATACGCATCTTCCGGCGGGCTCGCGTCCGCGTAGCTCGCGAAATCGCAGTACCAGCACTTCGACCGGCACCAGGGGATGTGGATGTAGATGGTGGAGTCCATGGCGTTTTGGCGGCAGGTAGTTTGGCCTGGTTTCCAGAAAATAGAAAACAGAAAATAGGAAATAGAAAACAGAGGGACAAGCGCCGGGTGCATGCGACCGGGGGCGGGGAGGCGCGCGATGGACGTGCGTCGTTTCGCCGCGCGTGTTGCGACGGACTATTTTCTATTTCCTGTTTCCTATTTTCTGTTTTCTATTTTCTCCCCCTGTGGACACATGATCTTGCGTACTCGTTGACACCCCCAACAACATCTAGTAAGCAAGTCGAAATCCTTTTGCCGCCGGAGATGCGATGGACGCGACGAACGCGCAGCGATTGCAGCAAGGCATTCGCCAGGGCGAGGTGGGTCTGAACCGTCTCGCCGATCTCCTTGATTCCGGCGATCTCGACGCCGCCACCGAAACGCTGAAATCGGCCTGGAGCGCGTTTCTCGAACCGCTCGAGGTGCTCGCCGGGGCGTGGGACGGCGAATTCTGGGACGACTACACGTTTCGCTCGGCCATCGAGGACAACATCGAGCGCGCGCAGGTGCTGCTCGAGGAGGCGACGCCCGACACGCTCGCGAACGTGCTCGGCGACCTTCGCCGCATCATCTTCGTCAATCTCGCGCTCACGCGCCGCGCCATTCGCCTGGCTTGCGCCGACCTGGGCCCCGCGGCCCTCGACGAAGCCGCCGACCGCTCCGCCGTCAACGCGTAGGGCATTTCCCGATTGACCCGCGCCCCAGGGACGCGCGATCATCGATGCACGATGACGCGCGCCGCCCCGCGATATTTCGTGTTCGTGTTCATCGCGCTTGTCGCGCTCGCCGCGCCGGCTTGTTCGTGCGGCGACGATGACGACGGCGGCGCGGGCGACGCCCCGGACGACGACGTCACCGACGACGACACGATCGACGTCGACGTCGATGACGACGACGCGGATGATGACGATACGGCGGACGACGACACAATCGACGACGACGCGATCGATGACGACGCGGATGACGATGCTATCGACGACGACACCGATGACGACACCGCGGACGACGACGCGGCGCTCGATCGATTCGTCACCGTGCCCGCGCCGCTCGTGGAGGACGAACCGGCTTACGTCCTGGTGCAGCGGCGCTACCGCATCGGCGACGACAACGTCACCGAGCCGGCGCTTTTCCCGGTCGATGGCGGCGCCCCGCGCTACGGATCGCCCGTGCTGCTTGGCGCGTTCGGCGGCGCGTCGTACATCGTCGAGGATTTCACCGGCGACGGCCTCGCGGAGATCGTCGCGATTGAAAATTCGCTCGATGACGAAGGGGTGGGCAGCGCCCTCGTGCGGCTGCTCGATCCCGCGAATCTCGACTCGAGCGTCACGATCGCGTCTTATCCCGGCGGCCAGGCGCTGCCCGGTCCCCTTTTCGACCTCGATCGCAACGGCTTCCCCGAGCTGGTGATTCGCGTGCGTCCCACGGATGCGTCCGGAAGCGGCGAGGCGCACGCCTACGACGGCACGGAAGGCTTCGCCGATCTTCTGAACCACACCGGCCCGGCCGGCACGTACGTTGATCTGGCCGCCGCACCCGCGCGCAGCGCGTGGGGCAAGGCCGCGCCGCTTTCCGCCGGGCCCGCGGCCGAGATCGCGGTGATCGAGTGGGGCATCGTCGGCCCTCTCTACGAGGCGACCATCCGCGCCGTCGCCGAGGGCGGCATCGCCGGCGACACTTACGGCCCGTTTGCGCAAAACGGCGCCGCCTCGCCCTCGGTGGCGATCCGCGATCTGGACGGCGACGGCGACGCGGAACTGGCGATCGCGTTCGCCAACGCGAGCGAAACGCGCGTGGAGCTGCACGAGTCGCTCGGCCAGGCGTCGCGCAACTTCACGTACGACGCGGGCACCAGCGCGTCCGTATCGCTGCGCCACGACCTGGACGGTGACGGCCTCGCGGATCTTGTCGCCTCGCTCGTCGGCGGCGGCGGAGCCTGGGTCGATCTCTACGCGTCGAGCGCCGCGTACTTTTTCCCCACCGCCTTCGATTTCGGCGGCACGCGCGCCTTTGTCGCGGATGCGCCGCGCGCCGGCGGCATCGGCGGACGCGCGAAATTCGGCGGCGACGTGTTCGCGATCGCGCACGCGGTGACGGGCGCGTCGGCAAGCGCGAAGGTGTCGCTTTTCGACGATCCGGAACAACCCGCGGTGGCCGAAACGACGCAGATCGCGGGCGAGGGATCGCTTCTCGTGTTCGACGCGGCCCTGCGCGATTTCGACGGCGACGACGATGCCGAACTGGCCGTCTTTCAGACGCAGTTGCAAGGCCTCGTCGCGCCGCAGATCGCGTATCGCCTCACGGTGTTTTCCACGGCGAGCACCACCGTGTACGACACCGGCTTCACCGTCGGCGCGGGCGCGCGCGGCGCGTCCTGGGACTACGACGGCGACGGCGCGGCGGAGGTGCAACTCATCCGTTACGGCCAAGGGACGTCCGCCGTGCCGCGCGTCGAAATGCGCGACGGCGCGGGCGACTGGAACACGCCCGTTTTCGAGATCGTCGGCCCGGCCGGCTCGGATGTGCTGATCTACGGGCTCGTGCGTTAAATCGTGGCCGGCAAGCGCGCCTGCTCGACGCGGGCAACGTTCGCGCCGGGCAGGCGCCTACAACAAATTGGATCGATAGGCCTCGGCGTTTCGCGCGCGATTACGCGTTCGGTTCACCCATGACGGGATCGACCAAGGCTTTCACTTCGCAGATCGTGTCGGCGGGAAACCCCGTGAGCTCGGCGTGCTTGCGGACAATCTCCTCGTCTCGGGCGATATAAACGCAGAAGATCTTGTCCGCGGACACGTAGCTGTGCTCCCAGTGCACGTCCGGCCCCAGCTCGTGCAGGACCGCGTTCGATTTGGCGGCGATCTCCTTGAGCTCGGCGGGAGTCGCGTCGCCGGCGCCCGGCATATTTCTCTCGATGACGTACCTCGGCATGAGCCACCTCCGTTGAACTTTCCGGTTGGGAAACAACCCGTCGGTTTAGAAGGCGCCTTTTCGCGGCGAATTTCCGTCGTGTGCCTAACCTGGCCCGGCGATCGCGCGGGGCGCGGCGATCCGTGCAGCGTGTTTGACGACGCCTCCGAAAACGCGGACCGCCGTTACGCGCGCGCGGCTCAGCTCGCGGCCTCCGTGATGCGCCGCTCGTGGTACGGGTTGACGCTGTCGCCCTTCTTGCGCGAGTAGCCGAGCGCGCCCCGCGTGAGCGGGACAAAACGCGAGTCGCCCGAGAAGTTCTCGATGACGCGGATCTTCGTCTGCGCGTCCGGCGCCATCAGTTCCCCGTCCACGCTGCCCGGCGCACCCATGTCCTTGTTGCTGCCCGAGCGCTGCCACTCATACATGGCAAACCGCCAGGCGCCCTTGAAGCCGCCGCCGAAATAGGCCACCGGATGCCGCCCGCCCTGGTTCAGGTTCGCGAGGAACCCGTCGAGGAATGCCAGCCCGAAACGCCCGACACGGCGGTGCATGGGCAGCGGACCGATCTTCTCCGGGCGCAGCGGGCGCAGCATCATCTGGAACGCGACGCGCGCGTAACGCTGGAACTCCTGCCAGCTTTCGATGCGCACGATCATCTTCCACATGTAGCGCGGGCGCAGGTAGAAGCTGAGATAGGCCTTCTTTGTCAGCCGCTCGATGTCCGCGCGCGAAAGCTCGGTCCACGGCGTCGGCAGGATCTGCTCGGGCACGTTTCCACGCACGTATTCGCGCCAGTAGTCGATGCCCGTCGATTCGAAAATGTACTTCTGCTCGAGGTCCGTGTGCGGCTTGATCATCGTGAGCGTGAACTGCGTGTAGTGCAGCGGCAGGCTCTTGGCGAGTTTGATCGTCTTTTGGACGGTCTCTTCGGTCTCGCCAGGATTGCCGATCATAAAAAAGCCAAGCGAGCGGATGCTGTGCGCGTCCAGGCAGTCGAGCACCTTCTTGACGTTATTGGTCACCGCACCCTTTTTGACGTTCTTGAGCACCTGCTCGTCGCCGGACTCGATGCCGAAAAACAGGCGCCGGCATCCGGACGCCGCGAGCGCCTCGACGAGTTCCTGGTCGGGTTCGCCGTCGCTGCGCTTGAACGACAGGCAGTCCACGCGCGTGCGCGCCGACCAGATGATGTCGAGCTTGCGCCGCTGCAGCTCCGCGGAGAAGTCGAGCATGCGCTGGCGATCGAACAGCATGATCGGATCGAAAAAGTCGATCTCGTGGATGCCATGCTCGTTAATGCAGCTTTCCATCTCGTCGACGAGCTGCACGGCCGTGCGGGCCTCGAAGCCCGAATGCCGCATGGAGCAAAACGTGCACGGATACGGGCAGCCGACCTCGGACATGCCGATCGTGAAGTTCTTCCGCTGGGAGACCATCGAGTAGTACTCCTCGTTCGGGAAGATCGACCGGTCGGGCCAGGGGTGCTCGCTGTAGGGAATGTATGGCGCATCGACCGTGCGCTTCACCTGCCCGTTCGCGCGGTAGAGCAGATCGGGCACGTCTTCGTAGCCGCGGCCCGTTTCGAACGCGCGGAGAAAGGGTTCGATGAAGGTGACGGCCTCGCCGACGCACAGATAGTCGAAGCAGTCGTGCTCCATGATTTCGTATGGATACGCCTTGCATTCGTATCCGCCGATCACGACGGGAAGCTGCGTATCGCGCTTGAAGCGCCGCGCCCAAAGCAGCATATCGCGGAAGGTCTGCGTGGCGTGGCCGGCGAATCCGAGGATGTCCGGATTCCAGCCGACAACGTCCTGCAGCACGAAATCGTACCGGGACTTCCGGCACGCGGCGTCGAACAGCCGGACTTCCCACCCGGCGCGTTTGGCCATGGCGGCGACCCAACCGAATCCGATGTGCGGGAACAGCCCGAACTCGTCGTCCGTCGTGGGGAGATTCTCGTTGAACTTCTTGTGAAAGAAGGGCGGATAGATCAGGGCAAGTCGCATGAGCGGCTTTTTCCTTTTTTGGTCGAGGCGGCGTGCATAACTATTCGCTTCCACCGCCCGCACACCGCCTCCCTCTGGCGCCGTGCATGGTTATCGTTCCCGGTTGTTCGCTTTCGAGGCCGGCGTTTGCCGGATTCCTGTCGCCCAAGTCCGGCGCGCTGCAATCCCCCGCAACGCCTCTGCCATCCGGACGAGTTCGACCACGAATCGTCTCACAAATTTATCCGAAATTCACCCCCCGGCGCCATTAGCTTGCAAACGGATTTATTCACGGGTATTGTCGTTCACATGGTCGGACACGTTTCGTACGTAGCCGACTTTTTTTCGTTTTTTTATCTCGAAAAACCCGCCTGCCGCCGGCGCGCGGCCCGTGCTATAACCCGCGCGATTCATCGCCTTTTGGACGGGGGACGCCCATGGATTTTCCGAAACGGTACGATCCAAAAGACGCGGAGCCGCGGCTTCGCGAATTCTGGCGGGAATCGGGCATTTACCGCTTCGATCCCGATGACCCGCGCCCCGTGTTTTCGGTTGACACACCCCCGCCCTACGTCTCGCACGCGCACCTGCATATCGGTCATGCCATGAGCTATTCGCAGGCCGAATTCATCGTGCGCTACAAGCGCATGAAAGGTCATTCGGTTTTTTATCCGATGGGTTTTGACGACAACGGCCTGCCGACCGAACGCTACGTCGAGCAAAAATACAAGATCGACAAGGGCAAGATCAGCCGCGAGGAATTCGTGCGCCTTTGCCTGCAGGAAACCCGCGCCGGCGCCGAGGCCTACCGCGAGCTGTGGGAGTCGCTGGCGATCTCCGTCGATTGGGACCTCACCTACTCCACCATCGACCCGCGCAGCCGGCGCACCGCGCAGTTGAGCTTCCTGGACCTGCACGACAAGGGCCTCGTCGAGCGGCGCGAGGAGCCGATCACCTGGTGCTACACCTGCGGCACGTCGCTGGCGCAGGCCGATATCGACACCGAGGAGCGCGAAACCCGCCTCAACGACATCGCGTTCACCGGACCGGACGGCGAAAGGCTCGTCATCTCCACGACGCGGCCCGAACTGATCCCCGCGTGCGTTGCGTTGTATGCGCATCCGGACGACGAGCGCTACCGCTCGCTGTTCGGACGCACCGCGCGCGTTCCGCTGTTCGATCACGAGGTCGAAATCCGCACGCACGAGTCCGTCGATCCCGCCTTCGGTACCGGCCTTATGATGGTCTGCACCTGGGGCGATGTCGAAGACGTGAAAAAGTGGAAGGAGCATCGCCTCCCCACGCGAAACGTTTTCGGCGCCTGGGGCAAGCTGAACGAGTTGGCCGGCGCCTACGCGGGGCAAAAAGCGTCCGTCGCGCGCGAAAACATCTTGAAGGATCTGGCCGCCGGCGGATTCCTGCTTGGTCAAAAACCGCTCGCGCAATTTGTGGGCGTCCACGACCGCTGCGCGACGCCGGTTGAGTTCGCCATCTCGCCGCAATGGTTCATCTCCGTGCTGCCCGGGCGGGAGGAATACCTGCGTCGCGGCGATGAACTCGCCTGGCACCCGGAGCACTTTCACGTGCGCTACCGCGACTGGGTCGAGGGTCTCAAGTGGGACTGGTGCATCAGCCGCCAGCGCTTCTACGGCGTGCCGTTTCCCGTCTGGTATTGCGAAAAATGCGGTGCGCCGCGTTTCGCGACGCCGGGCGAGCTGCCCGTCGATCCCACAGCCGTGGCCCCGCCCGCCCAAACGACGTGCGCCGCGTGCGGATCGGGCGGCTTCCGCCCCGAGCCCGACGTGATGGATACCTGGATGACAAGCTCGCTGACGCCGCTCATCAACGCGCGGTGGGCGTACGACGACAACCTCATGGACCGGATCTACCCGATGTCGATCCGCGTCCAGGCGTTCGAGATCATCCGAACGTGGCTTTTCTACACTGTCGCGAAAAGCCACCACCACACGCATTCGCTGCCGTGGCGCGACGTGATGATTTCCGGCTGGGGCCTTGACGAAAAAGGCAAGAAAATGAGCAAGCGCGCCGGCAACGTCGTGGACCCCAAAACGGTCATCGACAAATACGGCGCGGATGCCGTGCGCTACTGGTCCGCCGGCGCGACGCTCGGAAACGATCTGCGCTACAACGAACGCGATGTCGCCAACGGCAAGAAGCTTCTGACCAAGCTCTGGAACGCGACGAAGTTCGTCGCGGCGCATTTGTTCGATGAGTCCGGCGCGCGGCGCGAACTTGTCGCGGGCACGCCGACGGCGATCGACCGCTGGATCCAGAGTCGCCTCCAGCAGGTCATCGCCGACGCGACACGCGACCTCGACCAATACGAATACAGCCACGCCCTCGGCACGGCCGAGCGGTTTTTCTTCGGCGAGTTCTGCGACAACTACATCGAGATCGTGAAGGAACGTTTCTGGAATCCCGATGCGTTCGAGCCCGGCGTCGTCGAGGCGGCGCGCTCGACGCTCGCCGAGGTGAATCGCGCGGTGCTGCACCTTTTCGCGCCATTCATCCCGTATATCACCGAGGAGCTCTACCAGCTCGTGTATCGCGGCGACGGCGGCCCCGTTTCCATCCACGTTTCGCCCTGGCCCGTCGCGGACGAGGCGCGCGTCGATCCCGCCGCCATCGAGGCGGGCAACCTCATGCTCGCCGTGCTCACCGGCGCGCGGCGATGGAAAACGGCGCAACAGGTGAATCCGAACTACCCCCTCGCGCGTCTTGCCATCGACGCGCCTCCCGAGTTGGCCGAAAAGCTCGCGCCGCTCGCCGCCGATCTTCGCGCCGCCGCGCACGCGGACACCCTCGAATTCGTCCCCGAAGGCGACGTTGCCACCGACGACGCGCGCATCCGGCTTTCGCTCACCCTCGGCGAAAAGCGACTACGGGAGGACGAGCCGTCGCTGTGATCCACACGGGAGAATCGGCGGATTTCGCTTGACGAACGCGATTCACCACATGCATAATTCACCACATGGTGAATCGAGGGTTCGATGCCCACCTGGCTTCCGAGGATACTGAGACGGATACGGAAAGATGCGTCCGAAAATCGCATTCGACTGACAAACAAGGCTCGTCTCGAAGCCGAACATGGGTTTGGCTTGAAACACATCGATATCTGCGACGTTCTGAAAAAAATGACGTTTCGCGATTTTGCCGAGCGAATCGAATCGATCGACGGAAATGAATGGCTGTACGTTTTCGTGACAGATGTCGCGGGGATTCGCGCGTATATAAAAATCGTACTGCGCGAAAACTGCGTCGTCGTGTCGTTCCATGAAGACAAGATCAATGGTGACAAAAATGGTCGATAAAAAATCAACGACAAAAACGAAATCCGGGCTCCCGCGACGCAAACGCCTGCTCCCCGACGATGCCTGCCCGACGTGTGGCGCGATCATGAAGAAGTCGGTCGGGGCCTTCGCATCGAACGTCAACGGCGAAAGTGTCCAGGTGAAATCGATTCCGCACCTGCTTTGTCCAAAATGCGGAGAGATCATGTTCAATTTTGGCGAGCTAAAGCTCCTTGAGGACGGCGCGCTCGCCATCTACCGCGAGAAATATGGCCTTTTATCCGCCGACGAAATCCGCGCGATCCGCGAGAAATGCAAGCTGACGCAGGCCGAGCTGGCGCGTCTTCTGCGCCTTGGAGCCAACACCGTCTCGCGATGGGAGGCCGGGCGAAACGTGCAGTCCGCCGCGCTCGACACCCTGCTTCGCCTCATCCGCGATGTGCCCGGTAACCTGAAGTATCTGCGCGAGCACGCCGCTTGACAGCCTGTTTCGCCGCGCGACCTGGCGCGATCCTCCGGCGATTGTTGCAAAAATTCGCGATGCGAAATCGGCGATCCGCCGATCTTCCTTGACACCCCGCCGCGATTTGCTAACTTGAAAAGTGGCCGGTTTTCCGCTGTTTACACGGATTTTTCGCGTTTTTTGCCATGAAATCGGAGTTCCAAAGCCGCGCATGCTTCGTGCCGCCGCCCTCGCCGTCTTCGTCTTCGCCGCGGCGGCCTTCGCCCAGGACCCTGTCGTTATATTCCAATGGCGCGACGACGAGGGGCGTTTTCACTACACAAACAACTACAATTCCGTCCCCGCGCCGTTTCGCAAAACGGTCGTCAAGGGCACGTTTGTCCCCGACACGCGGCCAGAGCCCGCGCGCACGCGTTGCGAGGACGCGGCGCCGCGCGTGCTCGAAACCAATTATTTCGTCAAGTCCGGCGCGCTTCACGTCGAGGGTACGTTGCAAAACGGCTTCGCGCAGACCATCTCCTACGTGAAGGTGAAGGTGAGCTTTTTCGATCAGAACGACGCCTTCATAAAGGCGGAAACCACCTTTCTCGATCCGCTCGAACTCGCGCCGTGCGCCAAGGGACGATTTTCGCTCGTCACCCCGCACATCCCGAATGTGGCCGTGCTGAAGACGGAGCCGTCGTGGAAGTAAGCGGCGTCGTCACGCTGACGACCGATTTCGGCACGCGCGACGCTTACGCCGGCGCGATGAAGGGCGTCATCCGCACCCTCGCGCCGCGCGCGGCGATCATCGACATCACGCACGACATCGCGCCGCAAGACGTGGTGCATGGCGCGTATGTGATGGCCGGCGCGTCGCCGCACTTTCCGCCCGGTACGATCCACGTCGGCGTCGTCGATCCCGGCGTCGGCACCGCGCGCCGCGCGATGGCCCTTGCCGCGAACGGCATGGTTTTCGTCGGCCCGGACAACGGGTTGTTCTCCTTTGCTCTCGGCGGCGATTTCCGCGCCTTCGCCCTGCCGATTCCGAAAGACGCAAGCATGACCTTCCACGGGCGCGACGTGTTCGCGCCGGCGGCCGCGCGGATCGCCGCGGGGGCTGACATCGCGTCGCTCGGCGATCCCTTCGACGACCCCGTGCGGCTCGCCGCCTGGGAAATCCGCCGCGACGGCGGGCGCGTCATCGGCTGCGTCGTGCATATCGACCGCTTCGGCAACGCCGTGACCAATCTGCGCCCCTCCGATTTTCCGCAAGGCGCGCGCGAACTGGGCTTATCGCGTGACGGCGCGCCCGCGCGCGCGCCGATCGTCACGGCGTATGGCGAAACCGCGCGCGGCGCCGCGATCTGGCTCGTGGGAAGCGATGGCTGTTACGAACTTGCGGTAAACGGCGGCAGCGCGGCCGAAAAATTCGGTATTGAACGGGGCGATCCCGTAACGGGTCTATGAGGAATGGCGCGCCGGCGCCGCCTTTCGATTGACAACGCCGCCTCGCGCGGCGGATCGTGAAATGGGGCGACAAGGAGTTCGATGTGAAAAAGGATGATCCCAGGCGGGTGGCCGACAAACCCCTCACCCGGCGCGAGGCGATGACCTCGGGCCTCGGCCTTTTTGCCGCCTCGCTTGTCATTCCCCCGTTTCTGAGACCGTTCACGAACGTGACACGCACCGTCATCACCGGCGCCGCCGCCGAGGACGCGCCGGAAAAGGGCGTCCCCTCGAAGCTGAAGTCGCGCGGCCCGGAAAAGACGGTCATCGATCCGAAGTTCGCCAAGTACCTCGGCGAAAAACTCGTGTACGAGGTCGACTTCATGTACACCGTCAAGGCCGCGCAGGTGACGGTGACGCTGCGCCAGGGCTCCGGCGAGGAGATCATCGGCGAACTCGAAGCCAAGGCGCTCGGCGTCGTCGGCTGGGCCACGAACATGAAGCGCCAGGTGTTCAGCTCGCGCCTCGTGGTGCGCGAGATCGATGGCGTCAAGCGCCTCATCCCCACGACGTTTTCCCGTGTTTCCGAAAAGGGCGACAAGGTCACCAAGTCGATCCACCGATTCCTGTACGACAAGCACAAGCGCCTTTATTCGCGCACCGTGAACGGCAAGATGAAAAGGCGGCAGACCAAAAAGATCCCGGCGGACGTGAAGATGTACGAGGACTTCGTCGGGTTCGCCTACAACGTACGCGCCGGCGTTTACGGCGATATCGTGCCGGGCAAGGAGATCAAGATCCGCACCGTCCCCTACAAGGGCGTCGATGAATACACGATCCGCGTCGCCGGCGGCGACGAAATGAAAAAACACGCGAAATGGTTCTCCAAGAATCCCGAGGCGCGCTATCTCGGCGTCGTCAAGATCCATCAGAAGATCTTCGGGCTCAAGACGGGCGAGGGCTACGTCATGACCGACAAGGACCTCGTGCCGGTGGCCGGAAAGATCAAGGACGTCGTCACGTTCGGCGACGTCTCCACGCGTCTTGTCCAACGATCGGGAGGAAGCCCGTCCGCGTAAGGTCGCGGGCGGCCGCCGTCAGGAGTTGACGTGAGCCCATCGACAGACGGTCAGCCGCCGGCGGGCGTCGAACGCCGGCGCCCCCTTGTCGGACCGGTCGCCGAGTGCGTCGATCTGCACCTGCATTCAAACTACTCCGACGCGCCAAAAAGCACGCTTTCGCGCATCGTCGACGCGGTCAAACGCCGCGAGATCGGTATCTCGCTCACCGACCACAACGAAATCCGGGGCGCGATCAAGCTGATCGAGCAAGAGGAAATCCTCGTGCTGCCCGGCATCGAGGTGGGCTCCCGGGAGCGGCTCGAGTTTCTCGTCTACTTCGCCGAGCCGGCGATGCTCGAGGAGTATTATCGCAAGTGCGTCGAGCCCTATAAGCGCGACCGCTATTTCACCAAGCTCGAATGCTCGTTCGCGTCGATCGTGCCGGCCGCCAAGGAAATGGGCGGCCTCGTCGCGCTGCCGCATCCGTTCGCCCCCGGCTACAAGAACATCAACTACAACCAGAAAAGGCGGGAGCTGCTGTTTTCCGCGGACGTTTTTCCGAACATCGACATGATCGAGGTGATCAACGGGCACATGAACGACCAGCGCAACTTTCGCGCGTTCGCCCTCTCGGAAATGTTCGACAAAAACGCGATGGTCGGCTCCGATTCGCACCGCCCCGAGGACATCGGCCGCACCTTCATGCGCCTCAATCGACCGGGTGACCGCCGCGGCCTGTTCGATCTCCTGACCCTGCCGATCCGCATCGGCATGCGCGAGTCGTATTCGCTCGCCCACCTGGCGCGCACCTCCCGCTCGGTCGCGCCGCGCCATCTGCAACTCTTCTTTTCGCGCAAGCACCAGCGCGAATGGATGATGAAATACGAACCGAGCGCCGCGCTCAACGCCAATAACTCGTCCGCGGAAGGCGACAAGTAAGGTGCGCGCAACGCGGCGCGGCCTCGGTGCGGCCTCGCTTCTCGCCGTTCTTTTCGCCCTCATCCTGACCGCCTGCAAGAACGCCGCGCCCGCCGCGACCGATCCCGATTCGAAATTCTGCGTGCGAAAATTTTCGGGCGAGGCGATCGGCACCTGGTGGCACGTCACCGCGCTTGAGGCCGAGCCCAAGGCGCTGACCGGCGAGAAACTCGAGGCCGCCATCGTTGATGCGATCGCCGAGGTGGATCGGCTCATGTCCACTTATCGGGAGGACAGCGAGGTCGTCGCGATCAACCGCGCGCCCGCCGGCGCATGGGTAAACGTTTCGCCCTCGACAAGCGAGGTCATCGCCCTCGCGATCGAAACGGCCAGCCTCACGGGCGGCGCGTTCGATCCCACCGTCGCGCCGATCGTTGACGCGCTCGGCTTCGGCCCGGAATCGAAGCTGACGCCCGAACAGGTGAAGACGATCCCCATTGGCATCGCGCACCTCACGCTCGACGCGCCGAACCGCCGCGTCAAAAAAGACGACGGCGCCGTCATGATCGACCTGTCCGCGATCGCCAAGGGCTACGCCGTCGATCGCGTCGTCGATGCGCTCGCCGCGCTCGGCATCGAGAACATGATGGTGGAGATCGGCGGCGAGGTGCGCGTC
>JAIOHV010000039.1 GCA_019912885.1 bacterium | reverse complement strand
CGCGCAACGAGATCCCCGATGCGGAGCTTTTCGCCATCGACCAATACGTCATGAACGGCGGCAAGGCGGCGTTTCTCATCGACCGAAACGACGTCAACATGCAGACGTTCATCGGCCGGCCGATCGCGACCGGGCTTGCCGATCTGGCCGCGCACTACGGCGCCCGCGTGACGCAGCCTCTCGTGCTCGACGAGCAGAACCAGCAGGTCGGCCTGACGCGCATGCAGGGCAACGTCCGTTTTCAGAGCTTCGTGCGTTTCCCGGTATTCGTCCGGGTGACGGACCTGGCCGCGGACAGCCCGCTGACGCGCAACCTGCAAGACCTGACGCTGCCGTTCACCACGCCGATCGAGCTTTCCGCGCCCGAGGGCGTCACGGCGAACGTGATCGCGAAAAGCTCCGAGCGCACCTGGCTGTTCGAAAACGACGACTCGTATCTGGTCGAGCCGCAGCTTCTGCCGCAGCCGGAGGAAGGCGATTTCGTCGGCCCGCGGCCGCTTGTCGCGACGCTCGAAGGATCGCTTCCGAGTTTCTTCGCGGACAAGGCGATTCCCGCGCACGGCTCGGGCGATCCCGTCGCGGCGACCAAGCTCGACGCCAGCCCCGAGACGCGCGTCGCCGTCGTGGCGGGCTCGTATTTCGCCGCGGACGAGCTACGCAACTCGCTTGGCTACGTGTTCTTCGCGAACCTCGTCGACTGGCTTGGCGCGAACGAGCGGCTGATTGGCATTCGCACCAAAACGATCATCAACCGCCCGCTCAACGTGCCCGGCGACGCGGCGCGAAACGCGGTGCGTTACGGCAACATGTTCGTGCCGCCGCTGGCGCTCATCGCGTTCGGCATCGCGCGCTGGCGCTGGCGCGCGCGCAAAAAGCGCAAAGGCGCGGCGATCCTTGACGATCTGCCGAAGGCCGCGTGAGGGGGATGCGCATGCTCTGGAAAAAGACCCTTCGCATGTTGATCGCGTTCGCGGTGCTGACCGGCGCGGCGGCCGTCGCCGCGTTTTCGCCCGAGGGCGATACCGGCCCGGCGCTCACCATGCCGCCGCTCGCCAAGAGCGCGATCGTGAAGATCGAAATCAACAAAGGCGACGCCGAATTTTCGGTCGAGCAGTCCGAGGCCGGCGACACCTGGGTGCTGAATCCCGGCGGGCACGCGGTCAACGATCGAAAGATCGACCTGACGCTCGCGCGCATCGCCGAGACGCGGCCGGGCTCGTTTGTCACCAGGCGCGCCGAGGAGCAGGAGCGTTACGGCGTGGGCGACAACGCGCTTTTGGCAAGCGTCTACACCAAGGCCGGCAAGGTGCTGAGCCTGTACGTCGGGCAGGAGTCCGCGGACAAGGCCGGCAACTACGTGCGCGAGCCGGGCGACGAGCGCGTGTTCACCACGCGCGGCCGGCTGTCGAGCGTGCTGCAGGACGACCCGGCGCAGTGGCGCGACAAGCAGATCGCCAAGTTCGAGGCCGACGAGGCCGCGTCGATGACGCTGGCTCACGGCGGCGAAACGCTTGCGTTCAAGAAGGAAGGCGATAACTGGACCTTCGCCGAGCGCCCCGCGAATCTTCCCGAGAATTACGAGATCGATTCGAACAAGGTGAAGCGCATCGCGCAGCAGATCGGCAGCCTCACCGCGGTCGATTTCAAGGACGACGCCGCCGCGGCGGCGGTCGGTCTCGATCCCCCCAAAGCAACGGTGTCGGTAACGAAGAGCGATGGCGAGACGATTTCGCTTCTCATCGGCGACGAGGACGACAAGAACGTCTACGCCCGGCGCGAGGGCGCCGATCAGGTCTATCTCATCAGCTCGTTCACGCGCGACCAGTTCGTCAAGGGCGCGACCGATCTGCGCGACATGCGCGTCGTGTCGTTTGACGCGGAAGACGCGACAGCAGTTTCCGTAACGAAGGACGGCAAGACGATGGCGTTTGCGAAGACGGGCGATCTGTGGACGCTTGCCGCCGCGCCGGACGATCTGCCGGAAGAATTCGTGCTCGACGACAAGAAGGTCGGCTCGTTCGTGCGCGGGCTCTCGAACATCGAGACGAAAGAGATCCTCGGCGACGCGCCCGCGGGCGCGGGCCTGGCCGATCCGCGCGGGCAGGCGACGGTCACGCTCGCCGGCGGCGGCACGCGAACGATCCGCGTCGGCGCGGAGTCGGGCGAGGATGTGTACCTGCAAAATGGCGACGGGCGCGCGTATATCGCCGCCAAGTTCGCGTCAAGCCGCGTGCTGAAAGGCCCGGACGATTTCAAGGTCACGGCGGCGGGCAACCGCCCGCAGCAGCCGGCCTTCACGCCGGAGATGCTCGAAAAGCTGCCGCCGGAAATCCGCGAGCAGTTCATGCAGCAGCAGCGGCAGAAGATCATGCAAAATCAGCTCATCAAGCAAATGATGAAAAAGCAGGAGAAGGAAGCGGAATAGGCGGGAAGGCTGGAAGACGGAAAGTCTGAAAGGTCATCGCAAACCGTTGTGCGGTCGTCGGCAGGTCCATTTGGTCCATTCGGTCCATAACGTCCATTCGGGCACGGGTACAGGCAGCCACAGCGCGCGTTGCGATTCACACTCAATCCTCAATCCTCGATCCTCGATCCTCATTTTCGTCGTGGACACGCCGCCCGCGTACCCGTAAAACGATTCGACGCAACGCAACGCTTTCGGGAGGCGACGTGGCCGATTTCGATTATCGCAGCGGCATCGAGGAGACGCCCGAACGCGTCTTCGCCTGGCACGACCGCCCCGGCGCCTTCGAGCGCCTGATCCCGCCGTGGCAGCACGTTCGCGTGGCGCGCAACCCCGGCACCCTCGAAAACGGCGCCGAGTTCGAGTTCGAGATCAAGCTCGGACCTGCGTGGGTGAAGTGGATTGCCGAAATCGGCGATGTCGTGCCCGGACAAAGATTTGTCGATCGCCAGAAGTCCGGGCCGTTCGCGTCCTGGGAGCATACGCACGATTTTGTGCTGGAGGCGCGCAAGTTCTGCCTTCTCGAGGACCACGTCCGCTACGAGTTGCCGGGCGGCGCGATGGGCCGCGCGCGCGCCAAAAGCTGGTCGGAGGCCGAGCTTGCCCGCGCCTTTCGCTTTCGCCACGAACGCACCCGCAACGACGTGCAGCGCCACAAGTGGATCGCGCGATACCGACCGATCGCGGTGGCGGTGTCGGGAACGTCGGGGCTGATCGGCGGCGAGTTGATGCACTTTCTGACCGCGGGCGGGCACCGCGTCATCCGCCTGGTGCGCGGCGAGCCGAAATCGCCCGGCGAGGCGCGGTGGGACCCGGCGACCGGCCAGGTTGACGCCGCCGCGCTCGAGGGCATCGACGCCGTCGTTCACCTGGCGGCGGAGAACGTCGCCGACGGACGCTGGGACGAGACGAAAAAACGCCGCATCCTGGAGAGCCGGCGTGATGGCACGCGCCTTTTGTGCGAGACGATCGCGAAATTATCGGCCAAACCGAAGGTGCTCGTGTGCGCGTCGGCCACCGGCTTTTACGGCGATCGCGGCGACGCGGTCATCGACGAAGCCGCCCCGCGCGGCGAGGGCTTCCTGGCCGAGGTCTGCGAGGAATGGGAGCGCGCTTGCGATCCCGCGCGCGAGGCGGGCGTGCGCGTCGTCAATCTGCGCATCGCGCCCGTGATCACGGCCCGGGGCGGCGCGCTTCAAAAGATGCTGCCGGCGTTCCGGGCGGGCCTGGGGGCGCGCCTTGGCGACGGCCGCCAGCTCATGCCCTGGATTTCGCTGGATGACCTTCTCGGCGCCATCTACCAGTCGATCTACCGCGAGCAGCTCGACGGGCCGGTCAACGCGGTTTCCCCCGAAATCGTGACGAACGCGGAATTCACGAAGACTCTCGCGGCGGTGTTGAACCGGCCGGCGATTTTCCGGGCGCCGAAAGCGGCGTTGAAGATCGCGATGGGGGAGCTTGCGGACGAGCTGTTCGCAAGCCAGAACGTGAAGCCGGCGCGGCTCTTGGCCACGGACTTCCATTTCTATTTTCAGGATCTCAAGAACGCGATCTGCAGCGAGCTTGGCGTCGCCACGGACTCCTGGACCGGATAAACGAAACCGCGGGCGGCAACCGCTCGCGGCGCTTGAAATTTCCGTCGTCTTTTCCGTCGTTTCGCGCGATCGACCCTACCAGGATTCGATGGTGATCACCGCGCACCCCACGACCGTGGACACGTAGGCCAAAAGGAAAAGAAGAACGGTGGTCGCGAACGACCCCTTTTTCTTGCCTTCGGCGTCGGTTTGCTCCCACGCGAATCGATGGACCGGCCCCGTCGTGGTCTTCGCTTGAACGTCCATGTGTCTTGCCCTTTCGCCGCGCTAGTTAGCCAAATACAATTCAAAGAAAAAATTCAATCCAGCCTCTAAAATTTCTGTTCCTCCAAATTCCTTCTAAATGTTTCGGTTCCGATTTAATCTATATTTAGCACCATTTTTCGGCGTAAGGCAACGGTAAATGACAGTCCCCCGACAATTTTTTTGCATCTTATGCGAAATTCCTTGCATTACGCGGCATCCATGCCATTTGGTTTTCAACCGAAGAAGGACTGCGCGACCCGATATTCCTCTTCGGGCACCAGGCGGAGCTTCCCAAGCACATTTTCGATGTCCACATCGGTGAACCCGCCCCCGGTGTACGACACGAGACGCCCCGCCTTGCCGGCCTCGATCAGTTCCACCGCGCGGACGCCGAAATTGGTTGCGAGCCACCGATCGAACGCGGACGGCGTGCCGCCGCGCTGGATGTGCCCGAACACGACGGCGCGCGTTTCGAAACCGGTCTGCTTCTCGATGAAATCGGCGAGCCGGCCGCCGATGCCGCCGAGCGCTACGTGCCCGAACGCGTCCGTCTTCTGGTGCTTGAGCACCTCGTCGGACGCGCCCTCCCCCATATCTATCTTCGCGCCCTCGGCGACCGCGACGATGGCGTAGTTTCCGCCGCGCTCCTTGCGCCGGCGCAGGATGTCCGCGATCAGGGCTCCCGTCGTTTCGAATTCCGGAATCGCGATGACGTGCGCGCCGCCGGCAAGCCCCGAACGCAGGGTCAGCCAGCCCGCGTGCCGGCCCATGACCTCCGCGACAAGGACGCGATTGTGGCTTCTCGCGGTCGTGTGCAGGCGGTCGATGCACTCGGTCGCGATGCCAAGCGCGGTGTCGAAGCCGATCGTTGCCTCGGTGCCGAACAGATCGGCGTCGATCGTCTTGGGGATGCCGATAACCGGGAACCCGTCCTTCGACAGCTTCGCCGCGACGCCCTGCGTATCCTCGCCGCCGATCGAGATCAGCGCGTCAAAGCCAAGCTCCTTGAAGTTCTTGCGCGCAAGCTCGGCGTCCTCGACCTTCTTGTACGGATTCGTGCGGCTCGTGCCGAGCATGGTGCCGCCGTCCCACAGGATGTCCTCGACCGAGGGCACGTCCAACTCGAAAAGGTCCTTCTTCAATAAGCCCTTCCATCCGGAACGCACGCCCATGACCTGGTAGTCCATCGATTTCGCGCGGCAGACCACGGCCCGCACCGCCGCGTTGAGACCCGGGCAGTCGCCGCCGCCGGTGAGAACGCCGATCTTTTTCCTCGCCATGATGCCCCCGCATCGCGCCACCCGGTCGAACCGAGCGGACGATCCTGGATTCGATGTTGGGATCGCGCTTCCCCAAAAGCGCCCGCGATTTGGCAAGAGCAGCCCGGGGGGACTTGTTGCGCGTAACCGATGCGCTAGATTTGCGCGATGTTTGCCGACAACGCAAGGGGGTCCGGCAGCGCAGGCGTGCTTGCGCTGATTCTCGTGGGCAGCCTTGTGCCGCTTGCGCTGACCGCCTACCCGCCGCTTCAGGATCTGCCGGACTGGGCGTATCAGGCGCGCATCGCCGCGGACCTGGTTTCCGGAACGGGAGGCGCCGAGGACTTCGCGTTTGTTCACGCGCCGGTGCCCAACGCGGTGGCGACGCTCGCGATGACGCTCCTTGGCGCGGCGATGTCGCCGGCCGCCGCCGCCAAGACCCTCGCCGTATTCACCGCCGCTTTTTTTGCGTTCGCGTGGGTGCGTTTCGTGCGCGCGAACAACGATCGCCCGGCGCCCGCGGCCGAGGTTCTCGGCGCATTTTTCGCGGTCGGCCATTTTTTCTGGATGGGCTATCTCGGCTTTCAGCTCGGCGTCGCCGTGCTGCTGTTTTCGCTCTCGCTCGTGCCCAACGAAGAGCGGGCGTGGACCGCGCGCGAGACGGCAATCTTCGGCGCGCTTTTCGCACTCGCGTATTTCTGCCACTTCCTCGCGTTCGGCGCGCTGATCGTGTTGTTGTTCGGGCATGTCTTCTGGCGGCACGGGTTTTCCCCGCGCGCGTTCGTTCGCCCGCTGGTGGCGCTATCGCCGAGCGCGCTGCTGGCGATCGCGTACGCGGCCTCGCGCGCGGGCGAATTCGGGTATTGGTATCGCTACGGCAACGTCCTGAAGTGGGCGTGGTACAAGGCGGGCCCGTTCGCGCCGCTTGGCGGTTTTTATCCCGCGACGCCGGGCGTGTTGCAGGGAACGTTCGCGTTCGTCAACGCGCTTTTCCTGTTTGCGTTTTTCGTCCTGACGCTCCTGTTGCTCGTGCGTGCGCTGCGCGAGTTCTCCTCGCCGTATCTGCCGGGGCTGGCCGTCCTTTTGCTTTTCGGGTGGTTCGGCCCGACGCGGCTGTTTGAGGTGATCCGTCCGGGCGAGCGGTGGCTGTACGTCGCGGTGCTCGTGCTTGCCGGCACCGTCCGCTGGCGATTGCTGGCGCGGCCCATCGCCGGCGTGCTGTCCGGTTTTCTTGTCGTGTGCGCCCTTGTCAACGGCGTCACCGCGTTTCACGCGGGCCTGTCCGTGCGCCGCCTCGTGGACGCCGTGCGCCTGTCGGTCAAGGGCGGCGAGCCGATCCTGTCGGTCACCGACAGCCACTTTCACTTCCGCGAGGAGCGGCACTTTCTGGAGAAGGCGGCTGATCCCTACAGCTATCCGAACTGGGTGAACAGCCACAAACTCGCGCCGCTCTGGCACCTGGCCGAAACGCGGCCCGTCCCGGTTCCCGAGATGTTCCCAAGCGGCATCATCCGCCAACGCGAACACGGGCTGGAATCGATCAACACACTCGACGCCCTCGCCGATCCGGCGATGACAAAGGGTTATGGCGCGTTCGTGGCGTCGGGCCTGCCGGAGAATCTCAACGAGATCGAAAACGCGGCGCGCCAAAGCTTCCGTGGTCCCGTGCTGCGCGGCCCGCGCTTTATCGTGATCGCGCGGTAGGGCATTCGGCGGTACACCGAGAACACCGAGAAGACACAGAGTTCACAGAGTTTTTCGAAGAAATGTCAAAGATTCCTCCGTGTCCCTCGTGGCTCCCCTGTGGACTCTGTGTACCGTTGATTGCGATTGGGTGTGTCGTTCAAAACGTCGCGCGGAATTCCTCGGGCGGCGGGAGCGATTTCGGGTATTTCGATTTCAGCTCGTCCACCGCGTCCTCGAGCCCGCGGATCGTCAGCTCATACATCGGCACCTGGCGGCGGATGGCGTCCACCGTCCAGTTGCCGTACGTGAAATCCCACTCGCGCTTCGGGATCGGGTTGATCCACACCGCGTGCGCGAACGTCTCCTTGACGCGGCGGACCCATTGCAGACCCGACGCCGACTGCGGCGCGTCGTATTCGATCGCCCCGCGCGGGTGCGTCAATTCGTAGGGCGCCATGCTCGCGTCGCCGACGATGACGACGCGCGTGTCGGGATCCGAGCGGCGCAAAAGCTCCGCCGTCGAAACCGGTTTTTCGTAGCGCGTCGGGTCCTCAAACACCAGGTCGTAGATGCAATTGTGGAAATAGAAAAACCGCACCGACTTGAACTGGCTCCTGGCGTAGGTGAACAGGCTGCGCGTCAGGTGGACGTAGGGCGTCATCGACCAGCCGCCGTTGTCCAGGAAGATGAAGATCTTCAGCTTGTCCACGAGGCGCCGATCGAACACCAGGTCGATCTCGCCGCCCTGGCGCACCGTTTCGCGGATGGACGCCTCGATGTTCAGCTCGTCGCGCGGGCCGTGCGGCACCAAATGACGCAGTCGGTCGAGCGCGGCGCCGATCTTGTCGGGCGTGAGCATCGCGGAGTCGGAGTAGTCGATGTAGCGGCGGTCCATGGCGACCTTGATCGCGCTCCGGTTGCCGGGCCCGCCGCCCACGCGCATGCCGCCCGGATGTACGCCGCCGTGGCCGACGGGGCTTCGCCCGCCCGTGCCGATCCAGCGGTCGCCGCCGTCGTGGCGTTTGGTCTGATCCTTCAGGCGCTCCCTGAAATATTCCATGACCTCGTCGGGCGTCATGGCCGCGAGCTTGGCGCGCTCCTCTTCCGTGAGGTCGGGGCGAATTTTCGGATCGGCCAGCCATTCGGCGAGCATTTTCTCGAGGTCGGCGGCGAGCGTTTCGATGACGCCCTCGGGGATCTCGCGGCCCTCAAAGTAATTCGCGAAGATCACGTCGTAGCGATCGAAGAAGCGCTCGCTTTTGACGAGCAGCGAGCGCGCGACGGTGTAGAATTCGGCCAGGTCGGTGACAAGCCCCGCGGCGAGCGCCTTCTGCAGGCGCAGGAAATCCGTCGGCCTCACCGGCACGCCGTGCTCACGCAACATGTAGAAAAACGGCTGGAACATCAGTTCGCGTAACGCACCTTCTGCGCGCGGTGAAGGTCGTCGGATTTTTTGAACAGCAGGCCCAGAAGCGGCAGCGCCGTGCGGCCGGAGAGGTGCTTCACGTCAAAGGCGGGGTCGCTCGATAGCGCGCGGATCCAGTGCAAAAGCTCGCGCGTCGCGGGCTTTTTCTCAACGCCGGGCACCTCGCGCAGGCGGTAAAAAGTATGGATCGCGGCCTCGGCCAGGCGCTCGGACAGGTTCGGAAAGTGCGCGCCGACGATGCGGCTCATCATGTCCGCGTCTGGAAACGCGATGTGATGGAAAACGCACCGCCCGAGGAACGGATCGGACAGGTCCTTTTTCGCATTGCTCGTGATGACGACAATCGGCCGGTGCTTGGTGGCGATCGTCTTGTCGATCTCTCGGATGTCGAAGGTCATGACGTCGAGCACATCCAGCAGGTCGTCCTGAAAATCGGAGTCGGCCTTGTCGATTTCGTCGATGAGCAGCACGACGCGCGTGTCGCTCGCGAAGGCCTGGCCGATGCGCCCCATGCGGATGTAGTCCTCGATATTCGACACGTCGCGGCTCGAGTCGCCGAAGCGCGAGTCGTTCAGGCGCGTGAGCGTGTCGTAGAAATACAGCGCCTCGACCGCCTTCATGTTTGACTTCACGTTCAGCACGATGAGCGGCACGCCGAGGTTTTCGGCAATGGCGTGCGCGAGCAGCGTCTTGCCCGTTCCCGGCTCGCCTTTGAGCAGCAGCGGCAACTCCAGGCGAATGGCGGTGTTCACGACGGTCTGCAATTCGGGATCAAGGACGTACGTTTGGGTCCCGGTGAAATTGAGTTCGTCTTCCAGATGTCCGGACATTCGTTTTTTCCTCGCTTGATCGAAACGCAAAACCGCGCGGCCCGACGCGGCCGCGCGAGGAACGTAGAATAAGGCCCGCAACGTGACGATTCAAGGAGCTTGCGCCGTTGACGGAGTCAGGAATTTTCGGGACGATACTCCTGCATGCGATCGGAGTTCCAATGAAACTGACAGCACTCATTGAAAAAGAAGGCACCGGCTACGTCTCTTTGTGCCCGGAACTGGACGTCGCGAGTCAAGGCGATACGTACGACGAAGCACTCGGGAACCTCCAAGAGGCACTTGAACTATTTCTTGAAGAAGCGTCCGCGGAAGAAGTTGAACGGCGATTGCGGAGCAACGAGGTTTTTGTCCGTCAAATCGAGGTCGCGGTTGGCTAAATTTCGCGTGCTTTCCGGAAAGGAAGTATGCGCTATTTTAGCCCGACATGGTTTCCGCGAATCCCGGAGACGCGGAAGCCACATCATAATGAAAACGCAATCCGCGGCAGGCAAGATAACGGTGGCCGTTCCAGACCACCGTGAAATCCGTATCGGCACGCTGAAATCCATTATTCGGCAATCAGGTTTGCCAAGCGCCGAATTTTCCGAATGACTATCTGTTCGAGCTTCCGATCCTCGGTCGTAAGCTGGGTTGTTGTTTTTGTTAGCGCGTATTGCGTCATGACTCCCGCCCGCGCCGACGAAATCGACCGGCTCGCCGAAGTCCTGCGCCTTGAGGACACGCGCGCCCGCGCGGATCGATTCGCGGAGTTCATCGCGCCCGACGCGCCGCGTCCCGTCCGCCTTCGCGCGATCGCCGCGCTGGGTTCCGTCGGCGATCCGGAATCCGCCGATCTGCTTTTGCTCTACCTGCGCGACGAGGACGAGGACATCGCCGTCGCCGCCGCGCGCGCGCTTGGCAACGTGTGGGATCCGCCGCGGCTCGCGAAGATCGGCATCGGGCCGGACGGCCGCGCGCTCGACGAGTTGGAGGCGCTGTTCGCGGGATCGTTCGCCTTTGTGCGCAAGCCGCCCGGCCCGCCGCGCGTGCGCGCCGCGGCGATTGACGCCTTCGGGCGCATCGCGACGCCGGAGCGCGCCGTGTCGCTCGTGCGCGCGTTGCGCGACGCGATGCTCGCGCCGCCTTTTTCCGGCGCGA
The DNA here is from genome assembly GCA_019912885.1 of bacterium. NCBI lineage: Bacteria > bacterium. The sequence continues at coordinate 52 of JAIOHV010000039.1, read as the reverse complement.
ACGTGGCGACCGCGTCGATCTTCGCGATCATGCGAGCCAATCCGCCCGGCGG
>JAIOHV010000038.1 GCA_019912885.1 bacterium | reverse complement strand
AAAGGACGCGCGACCCGCGCACTCCGGCCCCACTCGGAGCGTGGCCTGCGTTTGCGGCTCCGACATCTTCGCGCCCTCCGCGTCCCCGCGTCTTTGAGTGAGGCTTGCGATTCCACTCGATCCTCGATCCTCAATCCTCATTTGCGCTCCTCCCTCCCTTGACGCATCGCGTTGCATCCCCTAAAAATCTGCCCCGCGTCTTCGCGGCGATTTCGTGACAAACAAAGAGCATCCCGGCACCGCGCCGGCCGGCGATCCGGCCCCGTTTTCGTGGGTCAGTTGGCCGGTCGTCGAGCGAAAGGCGACGATTCTCGTCGTCGCGCCCGTGTGCGCGGCGGCGCTCGCGGCGGTCGTCGCCTTCACCGGCGACATCGCGTGGGCGGCCATCGGGGCGGTGCTCTTGGCGATCGGGCTTCGGGAATATTTCCTGCCGATGCGCTACGAGATCGACGCGGCCGGCGTGCGCGCGCGGGGAATCCTCTGGACGCAGTCGCGGCCGTGGAACCGCGTGCGTCGCGTCGTCAAGACGCAAGGCGGCGTGCTGCTGAGCCCGTTCGCGGAGCCGTCGCGAATCGAGCGGCATCGCGGGCTGTTCCTGCGCTGCGGCGACAGGCGCGATGAGGTTGCCGGGCGGATCGAGGAACTTCGGCGCGCGGCGGGTGAGCGATGAGCGTTTTTGACAAGTTGAGGCATGCGTTCGCGATCGACCCGAAGGCCGACGCGACGTTTTCGGATGAAGAGCGCGCCCTTTGCCGCCGCGTGGCGGACAAGGTCGTCGCTCGCGGCATGGGCGTTCCCGCGCTTCTCTTTTTGGAGTCGGCGCGGCCGCTCAATTTTCTCGGTTCGCAGGCGCTTGCGTTCTTCGAACCGATCGTCAAGGGATTTTTCGATTTCGAAAGCTACACGCGCTTTCGCGTGATCCTCGAGCGGCGCGGCAGCGTCGAGTTGCTTCTGGAAGCGCTCGAGGCGGCGGAAGCGGCGCAAGCCGGGCGGATCGCGAGTGCGAAAGCGGGCCGGAAATCGACAACCCCGGCGAATATGGAAGAGACGGCTCCCGGGAGCGCCGAACCCCCGTTCGGCCCGGAAAAAAAGGACGAGAACGCAGAGGGTCAATGAGCGCGATCGATCCCGAAAAGGTCAACGTCATCCTCGCCACGGACTGCGGGTCCACGACGACGAAGGCGATCCTCATCCAGAAGGTGAACGGCGAATACCGCCAGACGCACCGCGGCGAGGCGCCGACGACCGTCGAGGCGCCGTTCGAGGACGTCACGATGGGCGTCCTCAACGCCGTGACGGAGGTCGGCGAGCTCGCCGGGCGCCGGCTCGTGGACGACGAGGGCCGCATCATCCGCCCCGCGCGCGACGGCGAGGGCTGCGACCTTTATATATCCACGTCGTCCGCGGGCGGCGGATTGCAGATGATGGTCGCGGGCGTCGTGCGCAAGATGACGGCCGAATCCGCGGAGCGCGCGGCGCTCGGCGCCGGCTCGATCGTCATGGACGTCATCTGTTCCAACGACAACCGCCTACCGCACGAGCAGATCGAGCGTATCCGCCAGCTTCGGCCGGACATGATGCTCGTCTCCGGCGGCATCGACGGCGGCACGAAAAGCCACGTCGTGGAACTGGCGCAAATCATCGCGGCGGCAAATCCCCGCCCGCGCCTCGGGTCGGCCTACAAGCTGCCGGTCATCTACGCCGGCAACAAGGACGCGCGCGAATACATCGCCGAGGAACTCGAAGCCAAGACCGACCTTTTCATCGTCGATAACCTCCGCCCGGTGCTCGAACAGGAAAATCTCGCCCCCGCGCGCGAGAAGATCCACGAGCTGTTCATGGAGCACGTCATGGCGCAGGCGCCGGGCTACGGCAAGCTGATGGAGTGGACCGACGCGCCGATCATGCCGACGCCCGCCGCCGTGGGGAACATCCTGAAGACGATCGCCGAGGATCAGGGCATCAACGCCGTGTGCGTCGATATCGGCGGCGCCACGACGGACGTGTTCTCGGTGTTCGACGGACAGTTCAACCGCACGGTGTCCGCGAACCTCGGCATGAGCTATTCCATTTCCAACGTCGTTGCCGAGGCGGGCCTCGCGAACGTGATGCGCTGGGTGCCCTTCGACATCGACGAGATCGGCCTGCGCGATTCCGTCAAGAACAAGATGATCCGCCCGACGACGATCCCGCAAACGCTCGAGGCGCTCATCTTCGAGCAGGCCGTCGCCCGCGAGGCGCTGCGCCTGGCGTTCGTGCAGCACAAATCGTTCGCCACCACGCTCAAGGGCGTGCAGCAGCAGCGCACGATCGGCGACACCTTCGATCAGTCCTCCTCCGGTGAGACGCTCGTCAACATGATGAAGCTGAATCTGCTCGTTGCCTCCGGCGGCGTGCTCTCCCACGCCCCGCTCATGAGCCAGACGGCGATGATGCTGATCGACGCGTTCCAGCCCGAGGGATTCACGCGCCTCGCGAAGGATTCGATCTTCATGATGCCGCACCTGGGCGTCACCGCGCAGGTGCATCCGACCGCCGCGACGGAGGTGTTTGTCAAGGACTGCCTCGTTTATCTGGGCGAATGCGTCGCGCCGGTCGGCGCGGTGAAGCCGGGCAAGGAGCTGGCCGCGTACAGCATCGAATTCCCGGCAGGCAAAACGGAATCCGGCTCGCTTGCCGCGGGCGAAATGAAGTTTTTCCCGCTCGCGGACGCGACCACCGCGAAGGTCACGATGAAGCCCGTGCGCGGCGTCGATTGCGGCGCCGGCAAGGGGCAGGAAATCACGCGCGAGGTCCACGGCGGCACGGTCGGGCTGATCCTCGACGGCCGCGGACGCCCGATCGAGCTGCCGGGCGCGGCGGCGGATCGCGTCGCGAAGCTGTCCGCCTGGATCCGCGAGCTTGACGTTTACCCCGACCGCGAATTCGTTCGCGAAAGGACGGGGTAAGATGTCGCACGCCTACACCCCCGGCCTCAAGGTCGCCACCGGCGTCACGCTGCGCAAGCGGCGCATTCTCCCGCTCACCGGCGAAGTGGCCGTGACCGTCGGGCAGGACGTCCTTCCGGACGACATCGTCGCGCGCACGAGCCTTCCCGGCGAGGCGACCCTCGTCAACGTCGCGGGGACGCTCGGCCTGTCTCCGGAAGAAGTCCCTTCGGCGATGGTGAAGAAGATCGACGAGGCCTGCGAAAAGGGCGAAGCCATCGCGCGTTCGACGAGCTTTTTCGGCATGTTCAAATCCGAGGCCAAGGCCACGATCGACGGCACCATCGAGGACGTGAACAAGGTGACCGGCCAGGTGCTACTGCGCGGTGCGCCGATCCCCGTCGAGGTCCGCGCCTACGTGCGCGGCCGCGTCGTCGAGATCATCGAGGGCGAGGGGTGCGTCGTGGAGACGCACGGCGCTCTCGTTCAGGGCATCTTCGGCGTCGGCGGCGAGACGCACGGCCCGATCGTCATGGCTTGCACCGATCCGGGCGAGCGCCTGGACGAGGCGCACATCAAGCCCGAACACGAAGGCAAGATCGTCGTCGGCGGCAGCCTCGTCACCGCGGCGGCGCTCAAAAAGGCGATCGCGCACAAGGTGCGCGGCGTCGTGGCCGGCGGCTTCCACGATCAGGATTTGCGGGCGTTTCTCGGGCGCGACCTGGGCGTGGCGATCACCGGGCATGAAAAGCTCGGGGTCACGCTCGTGACGACCGAGGGCTTTGGCGAGATCCGCATGGCCGAGCGCACGTTCGATCTGCTGCGCGCGCACGAGGGACAGGAAGCGAGCATCAACGGCGCGACGCAGATCCGCGCGGGCGTGATCCGGCCGGAGGTCATCATTCCGACCGACCCCGCGGCGGCGACGGGCGAGGCGGCTGCCGCGGTCGTGGCCAAGGGGCTTGAGGCGGGCATGCCGGTGCGCGTCATTCGCGTGCCGTATTTCGGGCGCCTGGGCAAGGTGGTCGATCTGCCCTCGGCGCCGGCGGTGCTGGATTCCGGCAGCCGCGCGCGCGTTCTGGGCGTGCTGCTGGACGGGGAGACGGCGCCGGTGACGGTGCCGCGCGCCAATGTGGAAATCATCGAGGATTGAAGCGGTGTAATTTAGTGCATTGAAAATAAATAGTTATCCACATTTTCGATGTTGAAAATGGGATTATTCGGGTGGCGCGCGAGCCGGCGAGGCGGCAGGCCAGGCGAGGCTTTCGCGCCCGGGGCGCGCGTGGCGCTCAAACGGGCGAACGGGATCGGCGAAACGGCGTAAAAACGGCGGCGTTGCTTGACAGGGCTGGGCAAATCCCTTAATAGGGCCGGATAATTTTCCCGGCGATTGTCAAGGACGCGCAGGATACGCCAACGAAAGGATGCGTATGATGAAGCTCCGGGTCTTGTTGGTGACCTGCCTTCTTCTTTTCGTGCTCGGCGCGGCCTACGCGTTTGCGGCCGATGACGACGAAGAGGAAGGCGAGGAGGATTTTTGGGGGGAGGCGACGATCGACCATCGCCTGAACCGCCCCTTCGAATACCCGAGCGCGTACGTCGCGCAGCCGATCGTCTATTCGCGGCGTGTTTACGAGGTAACCACGTCTTTTCAGTATAAATTCGCGAAGCACTATTGGGATGAGGACGGCGATCTTGTCGAGGGTGGATTCCGGTCGAAAAAGCAGACCTTCAACCTCGGATTCGCCGGCGGCTTCACGGACCGCTGGTCGGCCGGGGTGAATTTCCCCTTCGTCTACAAAGAGACGCTGCTGACCGATCCGGACGGTCCCAACTACCGCACGGGCCGCGACAACACCTACGGCACCACGGTCGAGGAGGCTTTCATCGACTTCGTCGACCACCATGAGCTCTGGAAGCTTTGGGAGGCCGATTTGCCGCAGCTTGGCGATGTCGAGGTCTGGTCGGCGTATTCGCTGTTCCGCGCGGAGGACCCGACGACCGACATCGCGCTCGAGTTCATCTACAAGGCGCCGACCGGCAACGACAACCCGCGCCGCGGCTCCGAGGTCCGAACCTACCTGACGACCGGCACGCCGGATTTCTACGCCGGCCTCGCGGTCAAGCAGCAGTTTTTCGATTACGTGTCGGTCGAGGCGCACGGCGGTTATAACTGGCGCCTGCCCGCGGCCACCAAATATTCGCCTGGCGAGATGGACCTGGCCGATCAGGTCAAGGGCGATTTCGAACTGGCGTTGCAGTGGCACGACGCCAAGTTTTTCCTGAGCAAGCTCGTCCTGGCCACGGAGGCGCACTACATGCAGCGCCTCTGGAATTCGCGCTTTCAGGACAATCAGGGCAACTCGAACATCGTCGAGGATACCCCCGGGTACATGGCCAGCCTGGAGCCGAAGGTCCATTGGCAGGATTTCGGCGGCTTGCTCGACCATTTCACCGGCGATCTCTTCTTCGGCGCCGATATCCCGATGGCGGGCCAGAGAAGCTTCCTGGTGACATCCCGGAGCTTCTTCCTGCCGCCGCTTGATCTGGAAACCTACGAAGCCGTCGGAATCACTTACACCCTCGGCCTGATCAAGAGGTGGCAGTGATGAAGACACATCGAAAGGCGGTTTTGACGGTTTTGGCGGAAGGGCACACGACGACGATGCCGAGAGGGACCATGACCCGAGCGATCCGAAATACGGCGGCCGCGCTGGCCTTGATCCTCGCGGTGATGACGCTCGCCCCGGCGGCGGCCAACGCCTCCTTCATCCTCTTTGAGGAAGGCGCGAACCACCCCGAACTCGACTGGAAATACGTCGAAACCGAGCACTTCGTCATCTACTACTACCCCGAGGTCGAAATGTTCGCCCGCTACCTGTACAAGGTGGCGGAGGACATCTACGAGCACGACGCCCGCACGTACAATTACGAGCTCTACGACAAGCTCAACGTCGTCCTGATCGACACCGAGGACTACTCCAACGGCTGGGCGGCCCACAATTTCAACTGGATCACCCTCTGGGCGAGCACCCTCTATTATCCCCTCCGCGGCCGCGCGGAGTGGATCGACGACGTGTTCGCGCACGAGCTGGCCCACATCATTTCGCTGAAATCCGCCTCGAAGTTCCGCGAGAATTTCTTCGGCGTCCTGATCGGCGGCTCGCGCACGAGCCGAAAATACAACTTCGACGCCGGCGCCGGCATCATCTACGGCACGGAAACGCTCCCCACCTGGATGATCGAGGGCGTCGCGCAGTACGACGCCGAGCTCTACGGAGGCGATCTCTACGACAGCCACCGCGAGATGATCATGCGCATGATGGTCCTGGAGGACCACATGCTCACCATCGACGAGATGGACATCAACTACGACAGCAAGGCCAGTTTCCAGCGTGAAATGGTCTACAACTCCGGCTTCTCGCTGAACACCTACATCGGCGAGGTCTGGGGCCTCGACGCGCCCGCCAAGATGTGGCACGAGGCCGGCGCCGGGTTCCACCCGTTTTACGGCTCCATGGTCGAAAAAGAGCTCGGCATGACGCGCGAGCAGCTCTACGACCGCTGGAAGACTTACCTGACCGAAAAGTACAACCGCCAGGTCGCGAGCTTGGTCGATAAGGAAGTCAAGGGCTTCCAGATGAAGATCAAGGACTACGACGACAAGCCGTGGGACGAACTCACGGACGTCGAAAAATGGCACTTCCCCGGCCAGGCGAACTTCCACACGCAGTACAGCCCGGACGGCGAATACGTCGCGGCGCAGTCGTCTTACGGAAACTACAGCTTCCGGTCGAAGATCTACATCAAGAAGACCAACCCCGATCCGACGAAGATCAACGACACCAAGCCCATCGAGGTCGATAGCCTCTACGGATCGTTCTCCTGGTCGCCTGACTCCAAGATGCTGATCTACGCCAAGCTGGGGACCGACAAATGGCGCGGCTACCAGTACACGGACCTCCATATTTACGAGGTCGAAGGCAAGAAGAAAAAGCAGGTCACGCACCAGCTTCGCGCCTCCGAGCCGACGTTCAGCCCGAACGGCGACAAGATCGCGTTCATCATCAACAAAGGCGGCTCGCAGAAGCTCGCGGTGATGGAATATCCCCGCAGCTCCGGCCACCACATGCTGCTTGATTTCGACGATCTGACGCAGCTCGGAACGCCGCAATGGTCGCCCGACGGCTCGACGCTCTGTTTCTTCATGTTCCGCGAACGCCGCCAGGATCTCTGGCTACTCGATGCCGACGGTTCGAACCTGCGTCCGCTGACATTCGACCACTACGACAACCGCGATCCCTACTGGTCGCCCGATGGCAAGAGCGTCGTCTTTTCGTCCGATCGCACGGGCATCTTCAACCTCTACAGCATCGACATCGAAACGCGCGAGCTGACGCAGCTCACCAACGTGCTCGGCGGCGCCTTCATGCCGTACGTCAAGTCCGACGGAAGCGCGGTCACCTACGCGTACTTCACGAGCTGGGGTTACCGCTCCTACGAGATTCCCCGCGAGCTGTTCATGAACAAGAAGGTCGAGGACTTCCGCTTCGAAGCGACGCCGGAAGACGTGCAGTACATCCTCGCCATGAACGACCCGCCGCCGCAGATCGTCGGGCGCGACTACGACGTCTTCAACGGCTTCGGCCAGATCCTTCCGATCATGAAGGACCACCGGGGCACGTGGGTGTGGATCCCGATCGTCAACTACGACGACGCCCGCCTGCAGGTCGGCGCCCAGGTCCTCATGGCCGACGCGGTCGACACGAACCTCATCTTCCTCGTGGTCTACGTCGGCGAGGAGCAGCGCTACAGCGTCTTCTACGAAAACTACATGCTGCCGGTGACGACCTTCCTGTCGTTGCACCGCATCTTCCCGTCCATAGCCACCGACTTCGAGTTCTTCAACTTCGACGTCAAGGCGAATTTCGACGCGAGCTTCTACTTCATCGGCACGCGCTGGGGCGGATACGACAGCATGATCTCCGCGTACTACAGCTATCAGGACATCCGCGTGGAGCAGCCTTCCACCCGCGTCCGCCAGATCACGAGCCGCGCGTTGAACCTCGGCTGGAGCAGCTACACGACCGAAGGCCATTCCATCAATCCGACGGGCGGCAGGGCGATCGACCTGACCTTCACCTACGCCTCGCCCAAAATCGCCGAGCCGTTTACCGGCGCGAAGATGGGCACCGACCTGGCCGATTTCTACAGCAGTCCCGATACGATCACGCTCGAGGAAGCGCGCCACTATCCGGATTCCAATTACCTGCTCAACGACTACGGCTACGTGCAGGGCTCGCTGATTTTCCGCAAGTACCTGCGCATGCCGTTCTGGCACGATTGGAAGCTCGAAAAACTCAACGATGTCATCCCGGCCGGCGGGTTCGACTGGGAAGATCTCGAGCTTCACGGCTGGCATCGCAAGGAACACACCCTCGCGCTCAAGGGCCAGTTCGGGTACACGCATTCAACCGTTCCCGAAGGCTACGGCTACGGAAACTCGTTCGGCCGCGTCAACTTCTACGATCGCTTTCACGGCGGCGGCATGTTCGTCACGGGCCTTGGCGCCTTCTCGGACAACGGCGCGTTCCTTGGCTACGAGAACTACTCGCTCGAGGGCGAAACGATGGCCGTCGTCGGATTCGACTACCGCTTCCCGCTCATCCGGGAAATCGACGCGGGCTGGTGGGCCTTCTACTTCGACAAGCTCTACTTCTCGTTCTTCGCCAACACCGGTAACTACTGGTCGCACGTGAATGAACGCGAGGACATGTTCGACCTCGACAAGGTGCTCGACAAGACGGGCGATGGTCAGTTCAACGTCAACGACGATCTGATCTCCGACGCCGGCATCGAGGTGCGCATGGCGATGTTCCTGCTCTCCAACAACTGGGACAGCTTCATCAAGATCGCCCACGGCTTCCAGGACCGCGAGCGCGAGGAGCGGCCCTTCCGCTTCTATCTCGGCCTGGGCACCGGATTCGACGAATGACGGGCAAGCGACAACCGGCGGGCGGCAAAACGTTCGCGGGGAGGACGGACCAGGATGGCCTTTGACAAATTCAGATGGATCGTCGTAGCGGCGCTGATCATCGCCACCGCGGGACTCGGTTGCCGCCTCGAAGGCGAGGACGAAGACGACGTGGAGCTTCCCTCCGCCGGCTACAATACCTTCAGGCTGATGGTCGACGACGTGGGCCCGGTCCCGGAAATCGACGCCACCGGCCTGCGGACCGGGCGTCGCGGATTCACGTTTGACCGCGATCTCGACGGCGTCGGCGATACCTTCTATCAGCTCCTTCGCCCCTCCGGCGGCATCATCGCGATCGCCTTCGGCGAGGACGGGTTCGCCACCGGCGGAAAGGCCTTTGCCATGGCGAAGTTTGTTGCCGGACAGACGCACTACGAGATCCCCATCGAGACGCTCACCCGCTGGGTGCGTTTCGGCTCGGCCATCGGCTATCGCGAGGGGCGTTACATCGACGAGCCGAACACGCTCGTTTACATGGACCGCGTCAACGGCGTCGAGGCCGAGGCCAAACTGACCGGAAATCGCCGGACGGTGGAGCACCAACTTGTCACCATGGGCACCGTCGCCCCCGGTCAGGGCAAGAGCGCGCCCGTCGTCGAGGAGCCCGCGTGGGCGGCGCTTCCCGCCGGCGAGAGCCACGAGCCCTTCGCCATCGATCCGCGCTGCACCGACTACACCAAGTTTTGCGAGGCTCTGGCCGACACGGGCTCCCATGCCGAGGGCTTCGCGGACACCGGAATGCCGTGGTCCGTCACCGCTTGCGCGCAGAACATGTACAACCACCAGGACGGCGGCGCGGGATCGCGCTACAACTCCTGCCTGACGACCGAATGCGCCGGCGAGAACACCGCGGACGGCATTGAAAGCTGCGTGCTCGACTGCCGGCGCCAGACCGTCATCGCCGAGGATGCCTACGGTTGCGGCAACCAGTACGCGCCGGCGTTTGACGACGTGATTTACCTCGTCGAGCGTGGCGGCCAGCGGTTCCAGTTCGATTCCGGCGTTTCCGTCACCGGCAACGACCGCCTCTCGTTCTTCTTCGACTACAAGGACGCCGAGTGCGCGTTCAACGCCTTCGATGAAAACGATCCCGACACCTTCCACATCGGCCGCGTCACCGTCACCTTCACCGAAGGCGCGACCGGCACGTTCACCTTCACGCCCAAGCCGAACTTCACCCTTGGCTGCAACAGCTTCGAGGACGGCAAGATGCTCGGCTTCACCTTCGACGAGCTGATCGACGGCGACTACGAGTTCACCGTGCAGCTCACGAATATCGCCATCGAGCGCGGGCGGCTTGGCGCTATGGATTTCGGCTCGATGACGCAGGGCGAATGGGAAGACGCGGTCGACGATTTCGTGGACCGCTCGGCATGCGTCAAGCGTGGGGTGCCCTACACCGGCACGTTCTCCGTGGACGGCCATGAGGGCGGGCAGCAAGGCCGTACGAATGTGTCCTCACTTGAAATGGACTTCTTCGAGGTTTACGAGGACGCCATCAACCCGTTCAACATCGGCAAGGGCTTCATCGATCCCAAGACCGTCGAACGCGAGAGCTACTTCTTCGAGTTCGAGGACTTCGGGCTCGCCATTCTCCAGGGCTACATCTGGGGAACGATCGGGATCGAGACGTTCGGCGAATGGAGCATCGACGAGTTGAACTCGAACATCTTCACCACGACGGAAAACACCCGAAAGACGAAGTTCGACGATACCGACGACGTGCAGGCGTTCGCGTTTTATATGGACCAGCCGCTCTCATCGGGCCTGTTCACGCTCTGGGGCGACGCGGGCTGGAACATCTACAGCAAGGGTCCGGCGAACTCGAACGACAGTCAGCCTTTCGTCCGGGAAAATTTCGACGACGTGGAAATTTACATGCCGTTCTCGCCCCTGTCCGCGGACAACGAATTTAACGGTTGCGAGTTCGACCCAAGCTGGTGGGCCGACTATCTCACCGATCCGCTGCCGCTTGGCCTGAATCAGGATACGATCGAGGGCTTCACCCGCGACGAGTTCGCGCAGAATCTCCAACGCTACAGCGGAACAACCTGGGCCCAGTGCCGGATCGCCTGTTTGCGCGCCCGCCAGTCCGCCCGCAACGGGTGCTTCGAGTGGGACGACTGCTTCGAGACGTGCCCGGCCGAGCCGGATGCCGCGCGCCAGGTGTGCGATCTTCCGGGGAATCCGCCGCTTTCGCTGAACGTGAGTGTCACCGTGCCCGAGGAGTTCCTCTCGAACCCCGACTTCGCGGCGGTGCTCTCGCCGGATCCGGAAGCCGTCGCCAATGGCGAGGCCGAACCGCTTCGCGTCGGCCTGATTGGCATCGGCAGCGACAACCAGTTCCACTCCGTGCCGGGCGGCTGGGTACCGTTCCAACTGGGCAAAACGGAATACGAGGTGCCGCTGCCGTACTTCCCGTACACGCCGCCGCGCTTCCTTATCATCTCGGCCATGATGGGAAGCAACCAGGCGCAGATGTACGTCGGCCTCCTGGATAAGGACGACAACCCCTTCGGTACCGCGAGCTACCCGCCCGACGGCGCACACACGGAAGATTGGTCGCATCTGGTGCTTTGGGCCAACAACTGGGTGCAGCCGGTTCTCGAAGGATGGTCGCTTTCGGTCGTGGAGGGCAATTCCATCACCGACTTCGTCGATCCGTTCGAGACCACCGTCGGCGTCACCTTCGGCGAGCTCACGCCGCTTCAGATGGACGACCTGACGCCGTAAAGTTCACCGCGAGATTTTTCGGCGGGGCGCCCGGCCATCGGGCGCCCTGTTTGTTGTGCGTCCAGCATGGGCGCTGTCTTGTAGGTGTAAGTCCGACCGAGAGGAGGCCATCCCGATCGAAGCGAAGCGCAACTGCGGAAGGGCGACCGACCGTGGGGAGGAAGCGTGGAGCGAACCCGCGGGCCGACGTACAG
>JAIOHV010000037.1 GCA_019912885.1 bacterium | reverse complement strand
AGTCCGATCTGTCGAGCACGGATATCAACGCCGTCATCAACGCGGCCGTCGGCCGCATCACTTATTGCTTCTCGCGCGGCATCGAGGAAAACCCCGAAATGTCCGGCGTGGCGACCATCCAGTTCACCATCGAGCCGACCGGCCGCGTGTCGAACGCGGTGGTCTCCGCCTCGACGCTCGGAAGTCCCGTCGCCGAGGAGTGCCTGCGCCGCCGGGTGATGCGCCTGCACTTCCCGGCCTACGCCGGCGCGCCGAAGACGGTCCGCTTCCCCTTCAAGTATTCGCGATGATCCGGCGCCGCGCGGCGATCGCGGGGCTTGTCGCGTTTGCGGCGATCCTTGCGGCCGGCTGCGCGACGCGCCCGATGCCCAAGTCCACCGCCGAGATCACGCTCGACGCGCTGCATCTCGAGGTCGATCCCACGGGCGAATTGCCGCCCCGGTTCTGGGATTCCTGGACGCTGATGCAGCAGGGCAAGGCCCTGTTCGAAAAAAAGCGTTACGACGAGGCGCGCAAGGCCTTCGCGCGCGTGGTGGCCGAATATCCCGAATCCGAGGTCGTGCCGCACGCGCTTTTCAACGTGGCCCTGTGCCATGAGGCGCTCGGCGAGTGGGACGAGGCGCTTGCGATCTACGTTGCGCTCGAAAAAAAGCGCGGGGCGACGATCGAACTGAAGGAGTTGCGCCTTCGCCAGGCCGAATGCGCCGAAAGGGCCGAACTCTGGTCCGAGGCGGTGGCGATCCTCGAGCGTCTGTCGGGCATGTTCAGCCTCACGCAGATCGAGCGCATCAACGCGACGATCCGCCACGGCGTCGCGCTCTTTCGCGCCGACGACGCGCTGCGTGCGCGCGATCGCCTGAAGACGGGCCTCGCCGCGTACGAGGATATGACAAAAAAACAGTTGCCGGTCGGCACCTATCACGTGGCACGCGGTTATTTCACGCTCGGCGAGATCTATTTCGATTTCTTCGACCGGGCGAAGCTCGAGGGGGAAGGGCGCGATCTGGCCGAGCGCCTGGAGACCAAGGCGCGCCTGTTGCTTTTAGCCCGCGAGAATTACCTGCATTGCCTGCGGACCTACCAGGCCGACTGGATGCCGGCGAGCCTGCATCGCCTGGCGCACGCGTTCGAGAAATTCTACTTCGCCATGCTCGAATACCCGGTGCCCGCGGACCTCGACGAGGAGGAGGCGATCGCGTACCGGCGTCGGCTGGACGACAAGATCCGCAACGTCTTGCTCAAGGCGATTGACGCTTATGAGCGGAACATTAAGCTGGATCGCGAGCTCGGCCTGAAATCGCCGTGGGCCAGGAAGTCCGAAAAGCGGCTCGCGGTCGCGCGGCGCTATCTGAAACCGGAATCGGAGTGACCGTGCGCAAGCGCCCGTCGATACATGCGGCAAAGGCCCGCGCAAGGCTCGCGGGCGGGGCGCTTTTTGTTGTGGCGTTGGTCCTTGCGTCCGTCCCCGCGGCGGCGCAGCTTTTCGCCGGCGAGACGTTAAAATACGAATTCGGCTGGAACGGCATCGCCGCCGCCGACGTGCTCGTCAAGATTCGCCCGGGCAACTGCGACGAGCCGTGCCTGGCCGGTTATATCGAGGGCAACGGGCGCAAATACCTCGACATGTTCTGGCGCGTGCGCGACCGCTTCGAATTCACCGTCTCGAGCAAGGACTACAGCCCGCGCCAATACGCGTTCCTCCAGCGCGAGGGCGGATTCAAGCTCGATACGCGCATCTGGCTCGACAAATCCGCGAACCTGCTGAAATCCAGGCGCTACCGCGTCGACAAGAACAAGGACTACACCGACAAGCAGGCGCCCGCGGAAGGGATGTACGACCCGCTGGGCGCGATCCTCTACATGCGTTCGCGCCCCTTGAATGTCGGCGACAAGGAAACCGTCAACGTCTTTGACGGCAAGCGCCGGCACGTCCTGGAGTGGACCGTCCTCGGCAAAGAGCGCGTTTCCATCAAACTCGGCGTGTTTGACGCCATCAAGATCTTCCCGCGCATCATCAAGTCGAGCACCAGGGACGACGAAAGCAAGGTCGAGAAGGTCAAGAAAGTGACCATCTGGGTGGAGGACAAGCCCGCCCACACGGTGCTCAAGATCGAATCCGAGGCGTTTGTCGGCCACATCTACGCCGAGCTGGCGGGGCGATAAAACACCCCGTTCGACGCGCTAACCCGTTGATAGTGTTGCGCAATCCACGATTCGCGGACCTGCCGCGTCAGTTTTTTATCGACATCCGCTCGCGGTCCGTGCTATACGACCGCTGGTAATTCACCACAACCCGTGGCTCGGAGGGCCCAAGTAATGAGCAAGAACCTTGCATTTCTGTGGACATTGATCGCGGTTTTCATGGCGATGAGCGCCATCACCGCCGTCGGTTGCGGTGACGATGACGACGACGACGATGATGACGATGACGACGACATGGACGACGACGACGCCGACGATGACGATGCCGACGACGACGACGCGGACGACGACGACGACGCGTGCACCGGCGAAGATCTGTGCGCCCGCACCGTGGACGACGGTTGTGCCGACGTCACCATGGAAGAGTGCATGGTGTTCTACGACAATCCGGCCAACTGCGCCGACATGGACGGCTATGTCGCGTGCAACTGCGATTGCCTCGCGGAACCGACGTGCGACGATTACTTCGCGTGCGGCACGGTGTGCTTCGACTCCCTATGCTAGAAAATCGACGATCCTGACCTGAACGACGCCCCCGGCCATTCCGCCGGGGGCGTTGCACTTCTGACGGCGCGAGCTTGAAAGCGGTTTTCGCGGCTCGGCGCCAGGGAGGTCATGACGATGCGTTGGGAACTCTTGGTGTTTGTCTTGGCGGCGCTATTCGCATTCGGCGCCGCCTTCGCCGGCTGCTCGTGCGGCGATGATGACGATGACGACGATGACGACGACATGGACGACGACGACGCGGACGACGACGACGATGCCGATGATGACGATGCGGACGACGACGATGCGGGCGACGACGACACCGCTTCGTGCGAGACGGAGGATGTCTGCGAAAAGGCCGTGGAAACAGCTTTTTTCGTCGAAATGTCGGATTGCGAGGATTTCTACGATGGCGCGCCGGAGACATGCGGCGACTGGCCGAATTTTGAGACGTGCGGCTGCGACTGCGCCGCGGAAGAAGATCCCGCGAACTTCGAGGTGTGCTACGGACAGTGCGTCCAGCAGTACTGCATCGAAGGTTTCTAGGCCCCTCCAGGATTGACGACCGTCGCGCGGAGCGCCTTGCTCCGCGCGATTTCTATTGTGCGTCCAGCATGGGCGCTGTCTTGTAGGTGTAAGTCCGACCGAGAGGAGGCCATCCCGATCGAAGCGAAGCGCAACTGCGGAAGGGCGACCGACCGTGGGGAGGAAGCGTGGAGCGAACCCGCGGGCCGACGTACAG
>JAIOHV010000036.1 GCA_019912885.1 bacterium | reverse complement strand
CGCCGCCGCCGTCGCGCCCGGCGCGCGAGGAAGCCGTGCGCGATTTCGGAGCGGGGTCGATCGCGCTCGCGGCGGGGCGATACTTCGCGGATCGCGCGGCCGAGCGCGAGATCGACGACGCGCGGCGCGAGATCGGCGCGTTTCTGGCCCGTGCGCGCAAGCGCACGACGGGCTATCTCGACAAGCTGCGCCGCGAGCTGTCGGCCGAGGACGATCCCGCCGTGCTTCGCGACAAAGCCGATCACCTCGCCGCAAACCTGCACGCCGTGAAGCCGCGCATGGATACGCTGGCGATGCCGCGCTTTGACGGCGCGGGCGACATCCATATTCCGCTCGATCCGGCGGTTTCTCCGCAGCAAAATCTGGAGCGCCTCTACGCGCGGGCGCGCCGCACGAAAAAACGCATCGAGGCGGGCCGCGCACGGGTCGGGGAAATGGAGACGCACGCCGCGCGGCTTGCGGATTTCGAGGTGCGTCTTTCCGGCGCCGGCGACGCGGATGCGATCGCGCGGATTCGCGACGAAATGATCGGGCAGGGCGTCATCCCGCGCCCGCGCGTCAAAAGGTCCGCCGCCCCAGTCCGGGCGAAGCGCCGCGACAAGGAGGCATCGCGCGCGGCGCGGCGCTTCACGTCGCACGACGGGCTGGAGATCCTTGTCGGCAAGAGCGCGTCGGACAACGACGAGGTGACCTTCCGCCTGGCGCGCGGCAACGACTGGTGGTTCCACGTGCAGGGGCACGGCGGCAGCCATGTGATCGCCCGCGCGCGCAAGGAGGGCGACCTGCCGACCGAGACGCTGCTCGACGCGGCTTCGCTTGCCGTCATGCACTCGAAGCTCTCGCGCCAGGGCGCGGGCGAGGTGCTTTACACGCGGCGGAAGAACGTGCGCAAACGCAAGGGCGCGCCGCCGGGCCAGGTGACCGCGGAACACACGCGGACGATCTTCGTGCGCATCGAGAAAGCCCGGATCGACAGGCTGTTCGCGGGGTCCGGGCAAGGCGAGACGTGAGTGCGCATCGCGGGCGAGCCGAAACGCGAGAGTGATTTTCTTACGACGACCTTCCAGACTTTCAGACTCCCAGACTTCCGGACTTCCAGACTATTTGCGCTTTCGCGCGCGTGCGTGGTTAAATCGGCTCATTCCGACGATAATCGACCGGGAAACCTTCGCCGCCAAAAAAAAGGCGCGGCGAGGTTTTGAATGGGGGCTCAAAGCCCGCGTTCACGAAGGACGACGATGGAGACCGTCATGGACAAGCCGCCGCATGCCGAAACCGGCGCGCGCGTCGAACCGGCCGGGGCCGGCGAAAATTCGGTCGCCGGCGCCGACGCCCAGGCGTCAGCCGCGGCCGAGCGCGCCGACGCCGGCATCCGCGAAAGCGAGGAGACCTACCGCACCATCGTCGAGAACGCGAACGAGGGCATCGGTATCATCGACCGCGACCGGCTCGTTTTCGCGAACCAGGACCTGCGCGAAATGCTGGGACTGGACGAAAGTGAGATCGGCGAGCGGAACTTCTTCGAATTCATCCACCCGGATTACCGGGACGAGGCGTACCGCGTGTATCAGGATCACTTTTCCGGACGGGTATCGCCGCCGATTTTCGAGACCGTGCTCCTTTCCGCCACCGGCGTTTCGACGGTGGTCGACGTGAACGCGCGCGTCATTCCCTATCGCGGCCGACCCGCGGAGCTCGTGCTGTTGCACGACATTTCCTGGCGCAAGGATCTCGAGGTGGAACTGGCCGCGAAGGCCGAGGAACTCGAGCGCTCGAACGCGGACCTGGCGCAGTTCGCGTATGTCGCCTCGCACGACCTGCAAGAACCGCTGCGCATGGTGGCAAGTTACCTGCAACTTCTGGCGCGGCGGTACAAGGGCAAGCTCGACGACACGGCGGACGATTTCATCAACTATGCCGTTGACGGCGCGGTCCGCATGCAACGGCTCATCAACGACCTGCTCGCATATTCGCGCGTCGGCCAGCGGCCGCTCGAGGCCGAGCGCGTCGATCTCAACGACGCGCTCGCGCGAGCCCTGACACACCTGGCGCCGGCGATCGACGAGGCCGGCGCGACCGTCGAATACGGCGACTTGCCCCAGGTGATGGGCGACCCGACGCAGATCATGCAGCTATTCCAGAACCTGATCGGCAATTCGCTGAAATTTCGGGACGACAAACCATCCGTCATCCGCGTCGGCGTTCGCGAAAAAGGACCGCGGTGCGTCGTCGAGGTTCGCGACAACGGCATCGGGATCTCGCCGGATTATTTCGACCGGATTTTCGTCATTTTTCAGCGCCTGCATCCCACGACGGAATACCCCGGAACCGGTATCGGCCTTGCCATTTGCAAGCGCATCGTCGAGCGGCATGGCGGGATGATCGGCGTGGAGTCCGAGCCCGGGCAGGGAGCGACATTCTATTTTTCGTTGCCGGCGGCATCGTGACCGGAGGTGAGAATTCTCACGCAACCGGGCAAAATATGGACAAATTGACGAAATCTTCGCTATTCCCATTTAACGATCGGCGCAGAGTCGGAAAAGAAAAAAACGTGACATCGTTTCGAAAACCCGGAATACTTTGAACGTCCATTCGAACGATGACTTGAAAACCCAGGGGTCCCCATGGATTTTCGACCCATTCGCATTTTGCTGATCGAAGACAATCCGGGTGACGCGCGCCTGATCAACGAATACCTGCGCGACGTGCGCGGCGCGCGATTCGAGGTGGAGCACGTCGATCAGCTCACCAACGCGCTCGAACGCCTGGCCAAGGCCAAGTTCCACGTGGTGATGAGCGATCTCACGTTGCCGGACTCAAGCGGTATCGCCACGTTCCTGAATGTGCAGGCCCAGGCGCCGGACACGCCGATCATTCTTTTGACCGGCCTGGACGACGAAGAGCTCGCGTTGAACGCCGTGCAGGAGGGCGCGCAAGATTACCTCGTCAAGGGACAGATCGACGCCAACATCGTCGGCCGCTCCATTCGCTACGCCATCGAACGCAAGCGCATCGAGGAGCAGCTTCTCCACCACGCGCTGCACGACGTTCTGACGGGGCTGCCGAACCGGGCCGTCCTTCTCGATCGCATCGAGCGCGGGCTCAAGCGCACGCTGCGCCGTTCGGACTATCGCTTCGCGATCATGTTTCTGGACCTGGACGGCTTCAAGTCCGTCAATGACAAACTCGGCCACGTTTTCGGCGATCAGATGTTGAAGACCACCGCCAAGCGCCTGGAAAGCTGCCTGCGCCCGGGCGATACCGTCGCGCGGTACGGCGGCGACGAGTTTGCCGTGCTCGTGGACGACGTGGGCGATATCGGCGCAGTCACCACGATCGCCGAGCGCGTGCAAAAAGAGCTCGCCAAGCCGTTCAACCTCAACGGGCGCGAGGTCCACACCTCCGCGTCGGTCGGCATCGCGATGGTCAGCCACGAATACGAGCGGCCCGAGGAAATGGTCCGCGACGCCGATACCGCGATGTATCGCGCCAAGGGCCGCGGCGCGGGGCGATACGAGGTCTTCCACGTGCGGCGCCGTCCCGACGAGATGCAGATCCTCCACATGGAGAAGAACCTGCGCCACGCGATCGACCGCGACGAAATGCACCTGGACTACCAGCCGATTATCGACCTGCGGACCGGCCACGTCACCTCGTTCGAGGCGCTGGTGCGCTGGAAGCATCCGCAGGGTTATCGCGTGTACCCGTCCGTATTCATTCCCGTCGCCGAGCGCAACCAGATCATCGAAACGATCGGCGAATGGGTCATGCGCACGGCGCTCAAGAAAATCCGCGAATGGCGCGATCTCGGGCATCCGGACCTGTGCGTCTCGGTCAACCTTTCCGCCAGGCAGATTCATCAGCGAAACCTCATGGAGATTGTCGAAAGCGCGCTCAAGGACGCCGGCGTGCCGGGCAGCGTGCTGGAGTTCGAGATCACCGAGTCCACCGCCGCGCAAAACGCGGAACTCGCGGCGCAAGTGCTCGGCGAGATGCGCGCGCTCGGCATCCGCGTGGCGATCGACGATTTCGGCACCGGCTATTCGTCCTTGTCGCACCTGCGGCGCTTTCCGGTGGACACGCTCAAGATCGATCAGTCGTTCGTGAAGAACCTGCCGGACGACACCGAAGACCGCACGATCGCCAAGTCGATCATCGCGCTCGGGCATTCGCTGGAGTTGCGCGTTCTCGCCGAGGGTGTGGAAACGAAGGAACAGCTCGAGTTCCTCGTGAAGGAGCATTGCGACGAAATTCAGGGCCACTATATCGCCGCCGCGATGCCACCGCAGGACGTGTTGGCATTCCTCGAGGGGCGCGGCGGCAATAGCGCGGGCGCCAAGCGCATCGCGCTCGCCGAGATTTCCTGATTCGCGTTCGCGCTTCTTGACGCGCCGGCCGAAAATCGGCCATGTTCCGCACCGACTCTTCGCGTCGGATTCCTCGCACCATGGCCAAATCGACCGCTTCCAAAGACGCGCGCCAACGCCGGCGGCGCCCCGCGATCCATCGCTCCAAGGCGCCGAGCCTCGTGGCCCCGATCCTCGCGTACGCCCTGATCGCCGCCGCGATCGGTTTCGCGCACGGATTTCGCCTGGTTCCCGACCGGCCGCTGGCGCTCGCGCTGGCCGGCGCCTCGATCGCGTTCGCTGTGTTCCTGCCCGCCTTTGCCGTGCATCACAAACTCGGTCATCCGTTCGTGCGCAAGGCGCTCGCGATCGCGCTGCCGTTATGGGTCGCCGTCACGATGTTCGTCTTGTACAAGGGCATCGTGTTTCCCGATCCGGTCGCCGCCGTCGAGCTGACGCGCGCCGAGCGCGAGGCGACCGTCGAGCTGCCGGCCGGGCCGTACTGGTTTTACGTCCGCGGCCGGTTTGTCGCCCAGCCCGAGGACGACGCGAAAGACGCGAAGAAATCCCACGACTGGAAGGGCCGGTTTGTCGTGTCGCTCGAGGACGCCGCGCGCGCCGAGCGCAGCGAGACCTTCGGCGGCACGCTCGAATCGCGCGTGCAATACCGGCGCATGTCCAAGAAGGCGCGCGGATACGTGACCGACGAGCGCCTCGCCCGGCTCTTCCGGTTTCGCGTCGGCGAAGCGGGCGAAAAGCGCGTCTCGCTGACCACGCTCGACGAAACCCTCGAAGCGCCGCTTGACGTGCGTATCATCCCGCGCAGCGTCTGGTACGTGCCGCTTTTGGCGTTCGGCCTGCTGCTGACCGTGCCGCTGGCCTTTGTCGATCGCGTCATCCGCGAATCGCGCGAGTACAGCTTCTTCGCGCAGGCGATGGCCGCCACGCTCGGCGCGGCGATCTACTTCCGGCTCACCACCGCGCCCGATTTGCATCTCAAGAACCTCGCCGTGGCGATCGTCGTCGGAACGATTTTCGGCGTCGGCGTGATGGCGCTGGCCGAGTTCTTTCTGCGTAAACCGTTCTACGAACTGAACCGAAAGTGGCGCATCACCGTGATGTGATTGACGAGCGGCGAATGCGGAGAGCGGAGCGCATTCGCCCGGGCAGACGCATTCGTCAACAGTCCATGTTGTCCATTCGGTCGATCACGTCCATTTTGTCCATTCGCGAACGCGAACGCGATCGGAGGCCCCATGATGGATGACATCATCCGCTACCTCGACGACAACGCCCGCCGCTACGTCGACGAGCTCAAGGAATTCTGCCGATTCGACAGCGTATCCGCGGATCCCGCGCGCGCGGATCGCGTGCGCGCGTGCTGCGACTGGCTCGCCGAACGCATCCGCAAGATCGGCTTCCCGTCGGTCGAGATCATTCCCACGAAACACCACCCGCTGATCGTCGCCGAATGGCCGGGGCCGCCGGATGCGCCGTCGGTGCTCGTTTACGGGCACTACGACGTACAGCCCGAGGATCCGATCGACCTGTGGGAGACGCCTCCGTTTACGCTGACCGAGCGCGACGGCAAGCTGTTTGGCCGAGGCGCCACCGACGACAAAGGCCAGTTCTACACGCACCTGGCCGCGATCGAAGCCTGGGCCGCCGTGCGCGGCGCGCCGCCGTGCACCGTCAAGCTCATCGTCGAGGGCGAGGAGGAAGTGGGCTCCGAAAACATCGCCGCGTGGTTCGCCGAGAACCACACCCGCCTTGCCGCCGACGTGGTGCTGATCTCCGATACGGCCATGTTCGCGCCGGGGCGCCCGTCCATCACCTACGGCCTGCGCGGGCTGGCGTATTTTCAGCTCGACATTCAGGCCGCGGATCGCGATCTGCATTCGGGCTCGTTCGGCGGCGCGGTGGACAATCCCGTCCAGGCGCTCGCGAACGTGCTCGCCTCCATGAAAGACGCCGCGAACGGCCGCATTCTCATCGACGGCATCTACGACGACGTGCGCGAATTGACCGGCGAGGAGCGGGATCTCATCGCAGCGCTCCCGCACGACGATGCGGCTTACGCCGCCGAGATCGGCGCGCCGGCGCTTCACGGCGAAACGGGTTTTTCCACGCTGGAGCGCACCTGGGCGCGGCCGACCTTCGAGGCGAACGGCATCTGGGGGGGATATCAGGGCCCCGGCGCCAAGACCGTGCTGCCCGCGAAGGCGGGCGCGAAGTTTTCGCTACGCCTCGTGCCCGACCAGACCCCCGAAAAAACGGCGGCTCTCGTGCGCGCGCATCTGGAGAAGGTCATGCCGGCGCACGTGCGTTACACGCTTTTGGAAATCCACGGCGGGCGGCCGTTCCTGATCCCGCTTGACGACCCGTATCTGCGGGCGGCGGCGCGCGCCGTGACGCGCGGATTCGGCGCCGAGTGCGGATTTCACCGCGAGGGCGGATCGATCCCGATCACCGTCGATTTCGCCGAACGCCTCAACGCGCCCGTCGTACTGCTCGGCTGGGGATTGCACACCGAGCGAACACACGCGCCGAATGAGCACTTCCACCTGGAGAACTTTTTCGGCGGCATGAAATCCGTGGCGTGGTTCTACGAAGAATTGATGAAGGTGTAAGGCTGGATGGCCGGAAGGCTGGAAGGTCATCGCAACGGGCGAGCGCGTTATCCGTGCCGCAAGCGTAGCGGGGCGGAGCGCACGGTTCGCAACGCACCGCCATCCGCATTCGCCTCCCGGTCCATCCTGTCCATGATGTCCATTTTGTCCATGCCGGGCACGGACACGGGCGCGGGCTATTTCGCCAAATCCGAATCCTCGATCTTCGCGGCGTGCACGACGTCGAGAATGCGTGTCCACTGCGCCGGCGGCCAGGAGAAGTAGATGACCATGGCCTTGCCCAGGATGAGGTGGGCATCGACAAAGCCCCAATAGCGGGAATCGTTGCTGCGGTCGCGGTTATCGCCCATGCAGAAGTATTTGCCCTCCGGCACGACGAGCGAGAACGAATCCATCGGCGAGGCGATCGGATCGGCCAGAAGGATCGGGTGATCGTACGTGCCGAGCTTCTCGTTGAAGACGGTACCGGACGGATCCTCGTCCTCCGTATAGCGGTATTCGCCGATGTATTCGCGCTCCACCTCCTCTCCGTTGATGTAGAGGCGCTTTTTCTCCATCCGCACGTGATCGCCCGGAACGCCGACGACGCGCTTGATGTAGTCCTTGCTCGGATCCGACGGAAAACGGAACACGATGATCTCGCCGCGGCGCGGCCCGCGGAACGGCAGGATCTTGCGCTTCACGAACGGCACGTCGAAGCCGTAGATGAACTTGTTGACGAGGAGTTGATCGCCGATGCGCAGCGTGGGAATCATCGAGCCCGACGGAATCTTGAACGCCTGCACGATGAATTGCCGGATGAACAGCGCAAGGACAAGCGCGACGACGATTGCCTCGACGTATTCGCGCACCGTGGACGTGCGCCACACCGGCAGGTAGCGGTCCACCGCCGTCTTGAACTGTTTGATCTCCGCGGCGAGCACGCGCGGGTTGTCCTCGCGGCGCGAGGCGATCGAAAGGCGCGCCGCCGCCGATTCCACTTCCGACCGACCCGCCGCGCCGAAGCGGTCGGGCTCGCGATCCATGATGCGGCGGACGCGGGCGATCTCGCGGTCGGCCGCGCGGCGCTGTTTTTCGAGCTTGTTGTCGCCCACGTCAGTCCCGGATCGAGAGCACCGCGAGGAAGGCCTCCTGCGGGATCTCGATGTTGCCCATGCGTTTCATGCGCCGCTTTCCCTCCTTCTGCTTCTCGAGGAGCTTGCGCTTTCTGGTGATGTCGCCGCCGTAGCACTTGGCCGTGACGTTCTTGCGCAGCGGCGCCACGCGCTCGCGCGCGATGACGCGCGACCCGACGGCCGCCTGGATGATGACCTCGTAGAGCTGCCTCGGGATCGTTTTTCGCAGGCGCTCGGTCAGCGTGCGCCCGATGGTGTAGGCCTTCTCCTCGTGGCAGATGAGGGAGAGCGCGTCGAGCATCTCGCCGTTCACGAGCACGTCGAGTTTTACGAGCTTGTCGCGCCGGTATTCGAGGAACTCGTAGTCGAGCGACGCATAGCCCTTGGTGGCCGTTTTCAGCTTGTCGAAAAAGTCAAAGACGATCTCGGCCATCGGCAGGTCGTAGGTCAGCACGACGCGCGTCGTGCTGTAGTAGTCCAGCTTCACCTGGGCGCCGCGGCGCGCCTGGCACAGCGTCATCACGTTGCCGAGAAACTCCGCCGGCACGTGGATGTTCGCGCGGACGATCGGCTCCTCGATGCCTTCGATCTCCATTGGCGACGGAAGTTGCGACGGATTGTGCAGCATCAGCTCGGCGCCGTCCGCCTTCACGACGCGATACACGACCGTCGGCGCGGTGACGACGAGGTTCTGCGCGAACTCACGCTCCAGGCGCTCCTGCACGATCTCCATGTGCAGCATCCCCAGAAAGCCGCAACGAAACCCGAAACCGAGCGCGACGGACGTCTCCGGCTCAAAGCGAAACCCGCTGTCGTTCAGGTTCAGCTTTTCGATCGCCGCCTTCAGATCTTCGTAGTCCGAGGCCTCCGCGGGATAAAGGCCCGCGAACACCATCGGTTTCAGCTCGCGGAACCCGGGGAAGGGCGCCACGTTTTTTTCGCCCTCGTGGACGATCGTGTCGCCCACCTTCGCGTCCGCGATGTCCTTGATGCCCGCGGTCAGGAACCCGACCTCGCCGGCCGAAAGCGCATCCACGGTGACGGCGATCGGCGAAAACCACCCCAGTTTCATCACCTCGTAAGTCTTTTTCGCGGCCATCAGCGTCACGCGGTCGCCCGTCTTCACGCGGCCGTCGAACACGCGGATCAGCGTGACGGTGCCCTGATAGGGGTCATACCAGGAGTCGAAGATGATCGCCTTGAACGGCGCGTCCGGGTCGCCTTCGGGCGGCGGAAGATCGCGCACCACCGACTCCAGCAACGCGTCGACGTTTTCGCCTGTCTTCGCGCTGATGCCGATGGCCGCTTGCGCGTCGATGCCGATCATCTCCTCGATTTCCGTGCGCGCCACTTCGGTCTGCGCCGTCGCGAGATCGACCTTGTTGATGACCGGGATGATCTCGAGGTTCAAATCCGCGGCGAGATAGGCGTTGGCGAGCGTCTGCGCCTCCACGCCCTTGGTCGCGTCGACAACCAGCAGCGTCCCCTCGCACGCCGACAACGACCGCGAAACCTCGTAGCCGAAGTCCACGTGCCCCGGTGTGTCGATCAGGTTCAGGATGTAGTCCCGCCCGTCGCGCGCCTTGTACGGTAGGCGCACCGTCTGCGCCTTGATCGTGATGCCGCGCTCCTGCTCCAGGTCCATGCGGTCCAGGTACTGCGCGGTGGAACTGCGCGCGTCCAGAACGCCCGTGCGTTCGAGCAATCGATCGGCCAGCGTGCTTTTGCCGTGGTCGATATGGGCGATAATGGAAAAGTTGCGGATTTTATCGAGCTTCATCGCGGGGCCGAGCGCAGGGGGCGCAAAGAACGCGACAAATTACCCCGAAAGGGCGGAAAGTCAATTCGATCGCGGAGTTTTGTCGCGCCACGGCGAAATCGGCGCCCGCTATCGCCACAGCGAAAACGGCTCCCTTATGGTCATCGAAGATTCCCCGTTTGTTTCTAGGTGATGCATGTCCGAGGAAGAGCGGTTTTCGATGCGCGCTATTTCGATGCGTGCTTCAACAGGCGGCTGCGCGCACGGCCGAGCGGGCCCTTGCGTTTTTGCTGCGCGTCTAGCATCGCGCTCCACAACCATCCGGCGATGACGCCCCCCACGACGCACACCCCCGCGCCAAGCCAGCCGTGCCCGCGAAAATACGCCATCGCGCCGAGCCCGATGCCGATAAGGGGCGGCCAGCTCTCGAAAAGAAGAAGCGGCAGGCGCCGGAAGATCGTTAGCCCCAGGCCAAGCAGCACCACGAGGCCGATCATCGCAAGGATGACGTAGAACCCGATCGAAAGCGCATCGAACTGCCCCGCGACCGCAAGCGCGAGGATTTCTTGAGACTGTTTCGAGAACATCGCAGCTAAATCATCGTATTTTCAAGAAAAGTCTTCAATACCGATTCGGGTTGTGCTATCAAAATGGCATGTCGGAGCAGACGCGACGCCTGTTGGTTACGGCGCTTGCGCCGCAAATCGCGCTGGCGGTGACGCTCGCCGTCACGCTGGTGGCGTTTTCGCCGCCGGTCGCGCCGACGCTCGCCACGTGGGCGGCCGCCGCGTTGGTGGCCGGGGCGATCTTCGCCGCGTGGCACCATTTGGCGCGCCGCGGGCTCATTCCGCGCGGGCGTCCGATCCGTCCCTTCCGCCCGGCCGTCCTCGATGACGACGATCCCGGCGCCGACAACGCGTTCGTCTTCGGCCCCACGTTGGGCGGCGTCGCGCCGCCAAGTCAAGAACGCATCATCGAGGACTACATCGAAACCGCGCGCACGCTGCTTTCCAACGAGCGCTTCGGCGAGGCCGAAGAGATTTTGAAAAAAGCTCTCGAACTCGAACCGGGGCACAGCCGCCTGTTGAACTTCCTGGGACTCTGCCTTTCGCGCATGGCGCGCTACGACGAGGCTGTCCGCGCGTACGAGTTGTCGATCGAGCAGGATTACGACAACGCGAGCGCGCACTTCAACCTCGCGGTCGCGATGGAAAACGCCGAGCGCATCTCCGACGCGGCGGCGCAGTATCAGCGATATCTTCGCGTCGGCCGCATCCTCGGCGAACCGGAAGACATGCTCGAACGCGCCGAGGACCGCCTGCGTTTCCTTCGCGCGGGCAACTGAACGTGACGCCCGGCGACGCGATGACGCGCGCGGTCGGATGGCTGGCCGGCGCGCGAAAGGCGGTCGCCCTGACCGGCGCGGGCATCTCCGTGGATTCGGGCATCCCCGACTTTCGCAGCGCCGGCGGGCTTTGGGAAAAATTCGACCCGATGGAATACGCGACGATCCACGCGTTCCGCCGCGATCCCGCCAAGGTGTGGGCGATGCTTTTCGAGCTGGGCGATGTCGTTCGTTCGGCGCGCCCGAACCCCGCGCACGAGGCGCTTGCCGCGTTGGAGCAGGCCGCGCGCCTGGCCGGCGTCATCACGCAAAACATCGACAACCTGCACCAGGCCGCGGGCAGCCGCGTGGTGATCGAATATCACGGCAACGGGCGAAGGCTCGTGTGCCTGGCGTGCCTTGAAACGTTCGACGCGGTGGAATTCGACAAGGACGCGCTTGCGAAACGGCCGCCGCGCTGTTCGCATTGCGAGGCGATCCTCAAGCCGGATGTCGTGTTGTTCGGCGAGGAGATTCCGCGCCACGCGGCGACCGAATCGATGCGCCTCGCGCAGGCGTGCGACGTGATGCTCGTTATTGGCACGAGCGCGGAGGTCTTTCCCGCCGCGGAGCTGCCCGCGATCGCCAAAATGCACGGCGCGAAGGTGGTGGAACTCAACCGCGAGACGACGAAACTTTCGCGCCTTGCCGACGCGACGATCCTCGGCTCCGCGTCCGACACGCTGCCGGAACTTGCACGCCGGGCCGGTGTGCGTCACGGTAACAATTAGCCGTCAGCCGTCAGCCCCGCTCGGAGCGGGGTCAGCGGTCACTGGTCAGCGGCTGATTGCTGAAAGCTGATTGCTGAAAGCTGATCGCTGATAGCTGAAAGCTTCCGAGGAGTTTCCCATGCCTTCCGCGAACAAACCCATCGCCCTTGATTTTTCCGGCCTTGGCGCGCCGTTCGTGACGCAAAAACGTCTGGAGAAGCGGCGCAAGGACGCCGGCCGGGCTTTTGCGCTGACGCTCGCCGATCGCGCAACCGGACTGATGGAATTCCCGAGGCTTCCCGGCGATCGCGGACTGATGAAAGCGTCGCTCGACCTGGCCGCCGGAATGCGGCGCGGCGTCGAGGACATGATCGTGTGCGGCATCGGCGGATCGTCGCTCGGATTCCTCGCGCTCGCGAACGCACTCTTGCATCCGTTCCATAACGAGCTACCGAAATCGGCGCGAAAAGCTCCGCGCTACTACCTTCTCGACAACGCCGATGCCGACACCGTGGGCGGCGTGCTCGACGTCGTGAATATCGAAAAGACGCTGATCGTCGTCATCAGCAAGTCCGGCGGCGGCGGCGAGACGATCGCGAATTTTCTGGTCGTGTTCGAGGAGCTGGTCAGGCGCCGCAAAGGCAACCTGAAAAAGGCGCTCGCGCAGGTCGTCGCGATCACCGATCCGAAGTCTGGCGCGCTGCGCAAGTTCGCGGACGAACACGACGTGGCGAGCCTGCCCGTGCCGCCGAATGTGGGCGGGCGATTTTCCGTGCTGACGCCGGTGGGCACGTTCCCCGCCGCGATGCTTGGCATGGACGTGCCGGCGCTCATGGCCGGCGCGCGGCTGACCAACAAACGCAGCATGGACGCCGACGCGCTCGCCAATCCGCCGATGGTGCTGGCGTTGTTGCTCGACGAGCATTACCGGCAAAACCGGCGCATCACCGTGTTCATGCCCTACGCCAACGGCCTGTGGCGCACGGCCGACTGGTTCCGCCAGCTCTGGGCCGAGAGCCTTGGCAAGGCACGCGATCGCAAGGGGCGCGAGGTGCACGTCGGATTCACGCCGATGGCGGCGCTCGGCGCGACGGATCAGCACAGTCAGGTGCAACTTTATGCCGAAGGGCCCGACGACAAGACCTACCTGTTTTTGCGCACGAGGGCGGCGCGCCACGTGCCGATCCCCAAACCCGCGTTCGCGAAGGATGCCTATGGATTTCTCGGCGGGCACACGCTCGACGAGCTCCTGAATCTGGAAGGCGACGCGACCGAGGCCGCGCTTGCGCACTTCGGCCGGCCGACCGCGCGCATCAGCATGGACGCGACGAACGCGCACGCGATCGGTCAGGTGCTGATTTTTCTCGAGCTGACGACAGCGTGCGTCGGCGCGCTGTGGAACATCAATGCATTCGATCAGCCAGGGGTGGAGCTCGGCAAGATCCTCACCATGTTCGGCATGGGTATGGAAGATGCCGGCGACAAGGTGATCGACCAGAAAAAGGGAACGAAGGCGCGCGAGTTGATGGAAAGGTCCGCGACGCGCGATCAGGCGTTGGTGTTCCGGAAATAGCAGCGAACAACGATCGTTGATGGACGCGTTACGTCGGCGATATCTCGCCGCGATGACCCAGGGCAACGAACGTCAGCACGCCAACTTTCCGCACCAACGCGTTGCGCCGCTTCCATCGATCGCTTACGATTTCCGGATACAATTCGGCTTGGGACGTAAAATCCGGGAGGAGGCGTGGGGAATAAGGTTCTCCTGGTCGAGGACGAGAAGGGCACCCGCGACGTCGTTTTCGACTTCCTTGACGCGAGCGGTTTTGAGGTCTTCGTTGCGAAAAACGGCGAAGAGGGTTTCGAGGCCTTCGTCGAGCACGTGCCGGACGTCGTCCTGACGGACGTCCTCCTGCCCCGCGTGACCGGCTTTGAGATGATCGACCGCATCCGGAACCATCCGCTCGGCAAGAAGGTTCCGGTGGTCGTCATGAGCGCGCTCTACAAGACACCGAAGATCAAGCACGAGGCGCGCGAAAAATACGGCGTCTCCGATTATTTCATCAAGCCGGTTTCCCTCCAGCAGGCCGCCGCGCGCCTCGCCGAAATCGTCGGCCTGACGCCCGAACAACTCGCGATCGCCAAGGCCGCGGAATCCGACGGCGCGGGCGGCATCCTCGACGTTTTCGGTGACCGGCGCGTAGACATCATTCGAACCTTCGATCTGCCGCCCCCGGCTGACGGGCCGTCGCCCGAACCGCCGGCGGATCCCGGTGACGCCGGCGCGTTGAAATCCGCGGGCGACGCCGTGTACGCGCTGCTGGGCTGGTATCGCGAGGGCGTCACCGGCATCGCGTCGTTCGAGCACGGCAACGTCAGCAAGAAGGTGTATCTGCTCCGCGGCGACGCGATCTACGTCACGTCGACGCGCGTCGAGGAGACGTTCGGCCACATGCTCGTCGCGGAAGGGCTGATCGCCGGCGACCAGCTCAACGCCGCGCTGCTCAAAAGCCGGCAGGAGAATCGCCTGCTCGGGCGCATCCTGGTCGAGGAGGATCTTGTCGATAACACGGTGCTCACGCGGTTTCTCGTGCGCGAGGTCGACGCGCGGTTGCGCGATTTGTTCCGCTGGGACGGCGGTCGCTACGAGCTTGCGCGGACGGACGCCTTTGTCGAAAAGATCAAGCGGCCCGCGCTGCATCTGCCGAACTATTACTATATGGCCGCGCTCGGCGGCGCCTTCGACGATCGCCTGATCGCGCGCTACGGGACGGCGGCCCATGCCTTCGTGGCCAAGGATCCGGATCGCCTTTTCGTCATGGGGCACGTCGAATGGGAGCCGGACGATCTCTTGATCACGGCGCACATCGACGGCGAGCGCACGGTGGGGCGGATCGTCGAGGAAACGCAGCGATCGCCGCGGCGCGTCTATCGCGTGCTCGGCACGCTCGAACTCGCGGGCGCGGTGCGCCTCGCGGCGCCGGTGCGATGATCCGCGCGCGCGGTCCGGTCTTGTCTCCCCCCGGGCTTCATGTTAGCGATAGCCCGTCCGGCCGAATTTTCATTGTAAACCCTCATCGTTGACCCCGAGGCGAATCGTTCATGGCGACTCTTTTTCAGCCTCATGATCGCATCGCCGGCCGGTTCCAGATCATCTCCTACGTCGGGTCCGGCGGCATCGGCGAGGTTTATCGCGCCTCCGACGAGACGGGCTTCATCGCCATCAAGGCGCTTTTGCCGCGCGTCGTTCCAGCGTACATCACCACCGACCGCATTCGCGACGCGCTGCTGGGGCACCTGCCCGAAGAAGACCCGATGGTGCTTCCGCGCGAGGTGGTGGAACACGGCGAGGTCCGCTGCATCGTGTCGCGCTTTGTCGCCGGCGAGGACGCGCGCGAATTGCTGCGGCGGCGCGACCGTTCCGCCGATCCGCGCCCCGCGCTGATGTTTTTCGACCTGTTCCTCGAGCGGCTCTCGTCGCTTCCGCCGTTCGCGGTCCACGGCGCGCTCAAACCGGAAAACATCATCGTCGCGCAGGCAGGCGATCGCCTTTTTCACCGCGACGTCGAGATCCAGATCACGGATATCAATTTTCCGCGCGTCCTGAGCTTTTCCAAATACGCGTCGATTCAACTCGCGCGCGGCCCGGCGTTCGATTACCTCGCACCGGAATTCGTCACGATGGGGGGGCGCGTCGATCAGCGGGCGGACATCTATTCCGCCGGCATGCTGCTCTACGAATTGCTGACGGGAACGACGGCCAAAAAGGAGTTCGCGCCGCCCTCCAAGGCCGGTTCCGCGGCGCCGCGCGAATTGGACGACGTGCTGCGCCGCGCCCTGGCCGCGTCGCCGGACGAGCGTTTTTCGAGCCTGCGCGAATTCCAGGATGCCCTTCGCAAGGCCGCTCCCGTCATCGGCGAGCGCCTCGCGTCGCAGCCCATCGAGATGTCGCAGATCGACATGTTCACCGGCCGCGAAGAGGTGACGCATCGCGTGGACGTGAGCACGATTGAGGAATTCGACCCGTTCTCCGAGGCGCCCGCCGAGCCGCGAGCCGCCGCCGCCGCGCACCGGGGCCCCGGCGAATTCGAGGACATCGACCGCGCCTTCGACCAGGCGATGGAAACCGGGGAGGCGCAGGAGTTCACGGCGCCCGAGGACGTCACGCACGAAGACATGGAGCCCGTCTTCGACGATGTGGACGTTTTCGCCGAGCCGGCCGAAAAACCGCGCGAGACGATTCATGCGGAGCCGCCGTTCGTGCTGCCCGCCGCGCCGCTCGCGCCGCGACCGGAAGCGGCGACGGATATGGCAAGCCGCGTCGTGTTCGCGTTTTTGGGCATCGCCGCGGTCATCGTCGGATTCTTCATTTATCGATCCGTCACCGCTCCCGACGACGCCGTGACGCCGGTGG
>JAIOHV010000035.1 GCA_019912885.1 bacterium | reverse complement strand
GCGCTGGGGTGGCGGGAGACGGGGGTAGGGTGCGAATTACCATGAGCGATCGGAACTTATTTCGGGTATTCGGCCACATTACTGACGACGACGATGCGACTTTGAACGCGTTATTGAACGACTCTAACGGAACACCTGTGAGACGTCGTCTTGATCCGAGGTCCGACCGTCCCTTCCCAAACAGTACCGATCTGGACCGCGCGCTCGCCCCGAACCTCGCGGGGATAGGGTTCGCTCGGCACATGCGTTTCAGTCACCCATTAACTGCGGAAGGATTTGAATTCGATTTTTGGAGAAGATCGGACCGTATCGCAATGGAAATTATGGGATATCGGGCCGATGACGAAATTTACAAGGACATTTTGAAATTCCACGTCCACGACTTGACACGAATTGGTGTTGTCTGGGTTCCGCGCTGGAAATGGATTTCAGGTTTACGTACGGAGACAAATTACCGCGCCGTTCGAAAAGCGCTTGCGTTCGCCGAGAGTTTTTTGAATATCGATGCGCTTGTTTTGGTCGCTTACGATTGGCGTGAGACTCAAGCCGAGTTTACCTGGCGCCTCGAACTCACTTAAGTCGCCGTTTATTGATAAGCATTCCAGAGCAGGTGGCGACATGCGGTGTCGGGAGAAGCGTGTTCGAAGCGGGCGGGATGCCCGCGCTCCCTGGGCTTGGCGCTTGAAGAGCCGAGCTGGTGCGCGGCGATCCCGGGGCACACCTTTGGCTTCGCGGACTCAGCCAAAAGTGTGGCATCCCGGAAAAGTAGGCGTGGGAATGCGACTTCCGAGGGCCGGCTTTTCGTTCGTTTCGGGCGGCCACTTGCTGACGCGCGTGGCTCTGTCATGGCAAAATGGGGACAGTCACCTATTTATTTTGACATGCGTTACGAAGCAGGTGAGGACACCTGCGGTCCCGGGGTGGAGCCGATGCGACATCGCGGGCGCGGCGTGGTTTTTGGCGGCGCGCGGCGAGCATTACCATTGCCAAACAGTGCTCGGCGGTCCCAGGCTTTCATCGCACCGTGTTCTCTGTGGCCTCTGTGTTGAAAAGTCTTCAGCCGAGCTGGGGCTCGGCGTTCCCAAGGGCATACCTTTGGCTTCGCGGACTCAGCCAAAAGTGTGGCATCCCGGAAAAGTAGGCGTGGGAATGCGACTTCCGAGGGCCGGCTTTTCGTTCGTTTCGGGCGGCCACTTGCTGACGCGCGTGGCTCTGTCATCGCAAGACACGCGCCCCGGGCGGCCACGTGCTGACGCGCGTGGCTCTGTCATCGCATGACCCGCTCCCTAACGGTCGCGGTTCGTATCAAGAAAATCCCCTCCGTGTTCTCTGTGTCCACTGTGGTAAAAGAAGATTTCTGAATCCTTGCGGAGCGAGCGTATGACCGCGTCACCGACATCGCGCGACAGGCCGGACGTTGTCGTCATCGGAAGCGGAGCGACGGGCCTTGCCGCCGCGGCGATGCTGGCGAAGGCCGGGTGCGGGGTGCGTGTGCTGGAGGCGCACCCGGAGCTTCTCGGCGGGCATGCGCGCACGTACACCATCGACGGCTACGATTTCTGCGCCGGGCCGCAGTACGTGTGGGATTTTCTGGGCGATGGCATCGGTGCGCGCGTACTGCGTTTTCTGGATATCGACGAGGCGCTGCCGTTTGCGCCGATGAATGCCGCGGGCATGGAGCGCGTTGTCGTCGGCGGTCGCGAAGCGTTCGAGGCGCCCCGGGGATTGGCCGCGTTTCGCGACGCGATGAGCCGATCGTTTCCCGGCGAGACGCAGGCGATCGACCGCGTCTTTGGCGAATTGATCCGCCTTGTCCCTGCCTGCCGCGTGCTTGCCGATCGGGGCCTTTTCGACGCGGGCGCCGCGCGCATGGCCGGCGCGGTGCTCGGATCGCGCGACGTGCCGATCGCGTCAAAATTTGCGGCGATGCGGCGCCTTCGCGCGACGCTCGACGATCTCGCGCGCGGTCTGTCACCCGCCGCGCGCCGCGTGTTGGGCGGGCACGAGGGCATCTTTCTGGAAAACGCGCGCGAGCTTTCCGCCGGCGTGTTCGCGGCCGCGACGGGCTTTTACCACGAGAGCGCGGCGCGGCCCGTTCCCGGATTTGCGCGGATGATCGACGCGCTGGCGGGCGTCGTGCGCGAGGCAGGCGGCGAGGTGCTGGCGGGTGTGCGTGCCGCGTCGCTCGAGATCGACGGCGGGCGCGTGCGTGCGGTGCGGACCACGGACGGTACTCGCTACGCGGCGGACATCGTCATCAGCAATCTTTCGCCCCGGCAGACCGCCGCGCTGCTCCCCGGCGGCGACAAAATGCGCTTTGCGTACGAACCGTCGAACACGTTCCTCTCCGCGTTTGTCGGCGTCAACGGCTACCCCGACGCCGCGCGCGATCTCGCCGGGAAAAATCTGTGGTGGTACCCGGATGACGCGGAGGTCGACTACACGTCGTGTGACATGACCGCCACGCCGCGCATGTTGTGCGGCGCGATCCAGGGACCGAAGGCCGGCGCGCAAAATACAGCCGACGCGTTTTCGATGGTCGTGTTCTGTCCGGGAAACTTCGCGCAGGCGAAAGCCGCGGCCGAGGCGGGCGACGCCGCGCACGATGAGCTTCGCGGGCGCGCGGGAGAACGGATTCTGTCCGCGCTCGACGGCGTGTTTCCCGGCATTCGCGCAAGGGTCGAGACGTTTCGCGTGCTGTCGCCGTGGGACGTATACACGGAGATTGGCGCGGAGTCGGGCAACGGCTACGGCCGGCGGCTGACGCCAAAGAGCGTGCTGGCCGGCGCGCGCGGCTTGCCTGCGATCGACGGATTGCACGTCGCGTGCGCCACGTGCGGCATGCCGGGAATCGCCAATGCGTTCCGATCCGCCGCGCTCCTCGTGCAGCGGCTGACCGGCGTGCGCGTCTGACTTCACGCCGCCGGATTGGTTTGCACGCCCACGTTCGCGCGATTCCTTCTTGACCGCGCACGCGTAACGATCCGTAAAATCGACGGCAAAATGGGATGGGCTCTTGTTTTTTCATCGACGCGGTTCGCGTCTTGCCTTCCGCATTCAGGAGGGCGTCAGGGCGCGCTCGTGAAGGAGGATGGGTTATGGGACGATTGAGTGTTCTGTTTCTTGCGGCGGCGGTTTGTTTTTTGGCCGCGCCGGCGTCGGCGAGCACGGATCTGTCCACGGCCATTGCCGACGGCCCCGCGGGGCTGAACCTGCCGACGGCGGCCATTAACGGCAACGACGTCTACATCGTGTCCGGCTACGACGCGGCGATCGGCTGGTCCGACGCGGTCTATCGCTACCTGATCGCCGAGGATACGTGGACGACCGACTCCAAGGGCGTAAACGGCCTGGAGCCGATCCCGACCGCGCGCACCGAGGCGTGCAACACCGGCATGATCCCCGGCTTCGACCAGTTCTGCGTCGTGGGCGGCGCGACAGGTTCCGGGTTTTCGTATGTCGGCCCGACCGACGCGGTGGAATGCTACGACCCGGCCACGAACTCGTGGGACTCGCTTGACCCGCTGCCCGACGAAGTGACGGGCGTGTTTTGCGCGCAGCACGGCGGCGTCATCTACGTGACGGGCGGCTATACCGGCAGCGCGTTCAACACCGCGCTGTGGTGGCTCGATACGGACGACCTCGTCTCCGGCTGGCAAACGGCCGGCTCCGTGCGTCCGGTCGGTTCGTTCGCCGGCGGCGGCGCCTTCACCCGCGAACCGGATATCGGCGGCGACGGCGAATGGCGCTTCTCGCAGTTCCTCGGGAGCGATCCCCAATCGACGCACTACGGCATCGACGGCGGCGGCTGGTCGACCGTGACGGCGTACGCCGACTGGACGTACCCGTGCGTTCTGCCGGACGGCCCGTACAACACGCTCGTGATCGGCGGCGGCGACTACCTCACCGGCCCGCCCTACACGACCTCGAACGCGGTTCGCTCGTTCGACTCCGCGGACGAGAACTGGACCGAAGCGACCGAGACGCTACCGCAGTCCCGCGCGGCGATGGCGTGCGTGCAGGATGACGAAGGAACGGTCTACATCTTCAATGGCTACACCACGGACCCCGAGAAGGACCAGCCCGGCGGATTCGCGTTGCGCTTCCAACTGTCGCGGTTGTACGTCGACAACGAGGACATGGAGCCGGAGGACGAGGTGTATTTCAGCGCGAGCGAGCAGCTTCGCGCGAACCTGAAGCTGCGCCTGTTCACGGAATCCGGCGGGTATGGAGCGGCGCTCGACTTCGAAGTCAAGGACAACGGAACCGGGCGGTTCACGCTTCCGGCGGGCCTTGCGTCCGGCGACACGTGGGCCGTCGGTTTCAACACCTTGACCGGCCGCCTGGCGACCGATTGCATGGACGTGGGGATGATCCCCGCGAACTACACGTTTCAGGAGAGCTTCCGGTTCGAGCGGTATCGCGAACATATCGGGATGCGCACCGAATTTGTCCTCCCGATTCCCGGCGCCACGCGGAGCTGGTGGGCCGCCGGCGATGGCGGCATGGACATTCGTATCCGCGAGCGTCCGTCCCAGCGCAAGGACGAGGATGACGACTACGCCATCCGCTTCGACGACTCGACAAACGAGATCGACGCGAGGTTTTACGCCGCCCTTTTTCCGTTCGAGCACAACCTGGCGACGATCTCTTATGACGCAATGTTCGAGGCGGGCGACGGTTTCTCCTTCGCGCTTTTCGACGAGGTGGGCGACGCGCCGAACGAGGCGTTCTGGGTCCACATGCTCAATGGCGGCGTCGCCATCGAAAATCACCTGACCAAGGCCACGACGGACTGCAACGTCTCGCTTTCGCTGGATCAATGGTACGCGTTTTCGCTCGAGATGGATCTGGACGCGGGCACGGCGGCGCTGTTTGTCGACGACGCGGCAACCGACTGCGCGGGCATCGCGATCCCGTTCGGCGACGGCGCGCCGGTGCAGGGCCTCGGCTTTGTGATGAGCGATCAGGTCAGCGGCGTTTCCTGGGCGGATAACATCACCGTGATGTCCGAGCCTGACCCTCCCGGAGACGATGACGACGACACGGACGATGACGATGCGGGAGACGACGATGCGGACGACGACGACGACGATGACGATGACGTCGATGACGACGATGACGACGCCGCGTCGGGCGACGACGATGACGATGACGATGACGGCTGCTGCGGCTGTTAGCTAGAAGAAGGCGGAAAGGCTGGAATGGTGGATAGACGGAAAGGCTGAAAGGCTGGAAGGTCGGAACAACCGAAGGCTTTAACGAACCGCGACCGTTAGGGAGCGGGTCTCAAACGTCGAATGAACCGACTACCGCGCCGGCGTGAAAACCGGCGCGGTTCTTTTTCGCGGCGGCGATATAGCGCGGTCGCCCGCGCGGTCGCCATGCGTCTTGATGTGATATGTAAAGGTAACGTCGCGGGAAAGCAGGAAGCATGAAGCAAACCCGTTTCGGGAAGACATTCGGATTTTTGCTGGGCATCACGCTTTTTCTGACGGGCGTTCTGACGCCGCCGCCCGCGGGGATGGCGCCCGAGGCCTGGCGCATGGCCGGCGTGGCGCTGCTCATGGCGTGCTGGTGGATCTCGGAGGCCGCGCCGATCGCCGTCGTCGCGCTATTGCCGCTCGTGCTGTTTCCGGTGCTGCGCATCATGCCGGCGAAAGAAACCGCGACCGCGTTCGGCGACGACATGATCTTCCTGTTTCTCGGCGGGTTCATGATCGCCTCCGCGCTCGAGCGCTGCGGGCTGCACCGGCGCATCGCCCTTTTTGTCATCCGCCTCATCGGCAGCGGCCCGCCGCGCGTCGTGTTTGGATTCATGCTCGCCACCGCCCTGCTTTCGATGTGGATCTCCAACACCGCGACGACGCTCATGATGCTGCCGATGGCGCTTGCCGTCGCGCGCCAGCTCTATCCGGACGAGGCTCCGGAAAGTCCGGCCGCGCGCGAATTCGGACAGGCGCTGATGCTCGGCCTCGCGTACGCCGCGTCGATCGGCGGCGTCGCGACGCTCATCGGCACGCCGCCGAACATCGTGTTCTCCGGATTTTTTCACTCGATGTATCCGGGCGCGCCGCGCATCACCTTCGCCGGCTGGATGCTGTTCGGCCTGCCGTTTTCCGCGGCCATGCTGCCGATCGCGTGGGGAGTCGTCACACGAAAACTCCGGAAACTCGATCCTTCCGCGCACGCGGGGCACGCCGCGCGCGACGTGATCCGCCGGGAAATCGATGCGCTGGGCGCGATGACCTCCGCGGAGCGCCGTGTCGGCGCGATTTTCCTTGTCACGGCGGCGGCGTGGATGTTTCGCGCGCCGATGGATTTCGGAGGCTTTCGCATCCCCGGCTGGTCGGGCGTTTTGCCCGAACCGGCGTGGATCACCGACGGCACGGTGGCGATTTTCATGGGCGTGCTGCTGTTTCTTGTACCTTCCGGCGTTTCGGCCGGCGGCGATCCGGGCGACGCGGGCGGCCGCCTGCTCTCGTGGAAATCCTTCGAGACGCGCGCGCCGTGGGGCGTGCTGCTGCTTTTCGGCGGCGGCTTCGCGCTCGCGAAGGGATTCACGGCGACGGGGTTGTCCGAATGGATCGGCGCGGGCGTCGCGGGTTTGTCCGCGGTCCCGACACCGCTTCTCGTCGTGATCGTGTGCCTCGCGATGACGTTTCTCACCGAGGTCACGTCAAACACGGCGACCGCGACGATGATCATGCCGATCCTCGGCGCGGCGGCGGCGAGCCTCGGAAAAAATCCGATCCTGCTGATGGCGCCCGCGGCCGTGTCCGCGTCGTGCGCGTTCATGCTGCCGGTCGCCACGCCGCCGAACGCCGTGGTGTTCGGAAGCGGCCGCGTTTCCATCCCCGCCATGGCAAGGGCGGGGTTCGTCCTCAACATCGCGGGCGTCGCCGTCGTGACGTTGCTTTTGTACTTGCTCGGCGGCGCCGCGTTCGGTATCGATTTCCGGGCGTTACCCGCGTGGGCGCACTAGTCGGTCAGCCGCCCGCGCCCTCGCCCGGCTCGTAGAAATACATCGCCCACGAGCCTTCGCCGAAGGCGAAGCGGTAAGCGTCGCGGCGCTCGCGAATTTCCGAAAGGCGCGCGACGAGCGGTTCGCGTTCTTCTTCCGGAACGAGCGGAAGGCTGCCGGCGATGTACTCGTCGATGTAGCGATCGAGGTCGGGTTTGTCGTCGTACACGCCGACGTCGAGCAAAAGGCAATGCGCGCCCGGAAAATACGGGCCGAACCGCATGTCGCCAAGCGGCAAGTCGGGTGCGTTGCGCCAGATTTCCATGCCGATAAACGCGATGGTTCCGGGAATTCGCATGAGCGTGTTGATCGGCAAATCGCGCCCGGCGCAGGCGCCCGCGACGCGCGCGCCCGCGGCCTCGTCGTGCATCATCATGTCGGCGCTCGGCGAATAGAGATACGGATACGGCACGCCTTCGAACAAATCGTCCAGATCGTGCGGAGGATGCGCCGGGATATCCGCGCGGATCGCGTCGCGAAATCCGAGCGCGACGACAAGCACGGCGAGGATCGTCGCCGCCGCGCGGCGGCGCGAACCCGGTATCGCGGCAAAGCCGATGGCCGCGAGCGCGTAAGTCGCCGGAACCGCGGACACGAGGTAGAAATCGTGGCGTTTGTTCAGAATCGTGAACGCGACAAACGGCAACAAGAGCCACGCGAGAAGCGGCAACAGCTCGATCCCCTTCCGCCGCCGGAGCGCGAGAGCGATGGACAAAACGCAGACGACGGCAAGCGTAGGCCCGGCGAGATACGTGTACCACTCGGTGACGCAAGCCCGAAGGACGGCCGGATTGTTCAGAACCGAAAACGCCTCCCACTTCGGATTCGCCGCGCTCTTTTCCAGCGCGTCCAGCGGTATCGGCCCAAGCGCGTCAAGCGCGACATAAAGCGACACGCCGATCGCCAGGGTCACGGCCACGGGCATCGGATAGGGCGATTTGCGCCGCCCGCGTGGGGCGTCCTCGCCCGATCGGCGCCGCCGCCACCATGCGATCCATGCCCAAAGGATCGTGCCGGCGCCCGCGAACCCGGCGAAGACCAGATAGATCGCGCCGTTGGAAAAATACGCCGTGGCGCGGATGCCGAATGCAAGCGGCACGGCGGCAAGCAAACCGAGCGGCCAAAGCCTCCGGCGCCACGACCACAGCCACAGCGCGACGGTGACGGTGATGCACGCCTGCAACGCGAGCAGGTCGTCGAGATTCGTCGCGAGCCCGACGGTCATCGGGCCGAGCGCGGCAAACCACGCCGCGGCTGCCGCGGCAAACGGCCCCGACAGGCGCCACGCGATCAGCGCGGACGCGAGAATGACCGCGATCAAGAAGGGGACTTGC
This sequence comes from bacterium, assembly GCA_019912885.1. Lineage (NCBI taxonomy): Bacteria > bacterium. Next base: position 20,932 of record JAIOHV010000035.1, on the reverse strand, counting down.
ACGGCGGTGATCGCCGTGACGCCGTACCCCAGGCGCGCGGTGATCGCGAGCGCCGCCGTGTGCAGCGGGTTGCGCGAGAAATGTTCGATTTCCGGAGGATACGGAACGCCACGCTGCCGCTGCATGTTGGCGACGAGATCCCAGACCGGATAATGCGGGCGGACAACGCCGTTGATGCGGCCGTGCGATGTCCACCACGCCCACGCCGCGACCGCGAAGACGATCGCCACCGCGATCAACGGGATGGCGCGGGACGCCGGGAAGGTTGCGGGTGGGGGGGGCGCGTCCGTCAAGAAATTCGGCTCCCGTCGTCGTGTCCGGTTTGTGCGATCCGCGCCATTTCCGCATCTGCGCTTGAAACGTCAAGCCAAAGCCGCGCCGGCGACTCCCGGGCGCGCCAAACGTCGCTCACGGCGCGCGCTCGTCCGTCGAATCGAGAATGTAGAGCGCCCACCCGCGTTCCGCGAAGACGAATCGATATTCGGCCGCGCGCGCGCGAATGCGTTCGATGCTCCGCAGCGCGGCGGTCCTTTCGGTTTCGCGCAGGTCGCCGAGATGACGGCGCGCGAAATTGTCGAGATACGGCGCGATCGAACGCCGGTGCGCATCCCCAAGCAGCAGGCAGTGATCGCCGGCAAACATCCGATCGCGCCGAATGTCCGCGAGCGGCAGGTTCGGCGCGCGACGAAACAGCTCCACCCCAACCGCGGCGGCGCCGAATTTGACGACGGCAAAGACCGGCCGGTTTTCCCGCGCGCACGCCCGCGCCACCTTTTCGCCGACGGCGTCGTCGTGCAGAAGCGAGCGCGCGTTCGGCGAAAAGAGATACGGAAGCGGCACGCCCTCGAACACGGTTTCCAGATCGAATGCCGGCTCTTCGGGAATGTCGGAGCGGATCGCGTGGACGAATCCGGCGGCGACAAGAAGCACCGCGACCAACGCGGCCATCGCGCGCCGCCGCGGCGCGTCGATCATCGACAGTCCGATCGCGGCGAGTGGATACGTCGCGGGCGCCGCGGCGACGAGATAGAAATCGTGCCGCTTGGTGACGAGGGTGAACAGCGCGAACGAAAGCACGAGCCACAAAAGCGGCGCGGCGACGGCGTTTGCGCGGCGGCGCACGGCGACAACGGCGAGCGACGCGAACGTGACGACGCCGAGCGCCGGCCCCGCGAAGTACGCGAACCACACGCCGGCGCACGCCAGCAACACGCGCGGGTTTTGCCCGACGGACAGATATTCGAATTCAGCGCGCGCGTTTTCCCCGAGCAGATACGCAACCGAAAACGGCCACGCCGCGGCGATGCCCGCGCCGATCGAAACGGCGACCGGCGCAACGACATCCCAGGGGACGGGCGTTGTCGATGGCCGCCGATTTTCGATCCACGCCCATGCGATCGTACCGGCGCCCGCGCATCCGGCAATCAGAAGGAACGTCTGCCCGTTCGAAAAATAGGTCGCCGAACGCACACCGAACGCCAGCGGGAAAGCGGCCAGATATCCGATCGGGAAACGGCCGGCCCGGCGCCAAGACGACAACCACAGCGCGACCGCCAGCGCGGCGCAGGCCTGAAGCGCGAGAAGCTCGTCGAGGTTCGTCGAAAGGCCGACGGTCATCGGCGCGAGGGCGGCAAACCACGCGGAAAGCAAGGCCGCGAAACGGCCCGAAAGGCGCCAGGCGATCGCCGCCGATGCCGCGACAAGAAGAACGATAAACGGAACCTGCACGACGGTGATCGCCGCAAGGCTGTACCCAAAGCGCGCCGTGACGATTTTCGCCGCGCCGATGAGCGGATTTCGATGCTCGTAAATGACGCCCTTTGGCCACGGAATGCCGCGTTCGGCCTGCACGTCGCAGACGAAATCCCACAGCGGATCGTGCGGGCGCACGTAGCCGTTGACGCGGTCGTGCGAGACCCACCACGCCCATGCGCCGATCGCGAACGCCGACGCGGCCGCGATCGCAAGAAGGACCGCCGTAAGGGGCGGCTGCTCGAAACGAGGCGGCGCGCCGCCGGGGTTCGCGCGCGGCGTCATTCGTTGCCCGCGCCGGCCGGGTCGAAAATGTGGAGCGCCCATCCGCGCTCGGCGAAAACGAATTCGTATTCGCCGGAGTGCGCGCGAATTCCCTCGACGCGGGCGATCAGTTCGCCGCGCGCCGCGTCCGGCGCGCGGGGTGCGCTCTCGCGAAGGTACGCCGTCAGGTAACGATGGAGTTTCGGAGGGCGGCGCTCGGTCCCGATGTCGATGACAAGACAGTGCCGCCCGGGAAAAAACGGGCCGGTTTGCACGTCGCCGAGCGGCAGGTCCGGCGCGTTGCGCCAGATCGCGACACCCACCGCGCCGATATCGCCCGGGATCCGCGCGAGCGCGTTGATCGGCAGATTTCGCGCCGCGCAAATCTTGGCGACTCGCTTTCCGGCCGCGTCGTTCAGGATCATCAAGCGGGCGTCCGGCGCGTAGAGATACGGTTTGGGGACGCTTTCGAAAAGCTCGCGCAGCCGGTACGGCGGTGTTTCGGGGATGTCGGATCGAATCGCGAGCGCGAAGCCGGCGGCGACGGCCACACATGCGGCGACGGAAGCGGCGATCCGGCGGCGCGGCGTCGCGATCATCGAAAATCCGATCGCCGCGAGGGGGTACGTCGCGGGCGCCGCGGACACGAGGTAGAACTCGTGCCGCTTGGTGACGATCGTAAACAGCGCGAGCGGCAAGAAAAGCCAGGCCAGAAGCGGAAGCGCCGCAAGAAGGCGCCGCCGCCACGCGGCGATGCCGATGGAGATCGCGCACACGGCGGTGAGCGCCGGCCCCGCGAGATAAGCGAACCACAGCGAAACGGTTGCCCGGATCGCGGCCGGATTGTGCGCGGTGGACAGGTGTTGAAACGACGGCATGGCATTTTGCGCGAACAGATACCCCGTCGGGATCGGCCAGGCCGCCGCGACGCCGCCCGCGCCCGCGACGATCACCGACAGCGTGAGCACCCACGGCGTGCGCGAAAAGCTCCATCGCCGGCCGAGCGATTTCGCGAGCACGCGAATCGAGCCGGTCCATTCGATCGGCGGCAGCGCGCGCGGATCTTGGCCGTGCCGGTTTTTCCACCACGAGATCCACGCCCACAGGATCGCGCCGCCGCCGGCAAATCCGACGACGCCGAGAAACGTGAGGCCGTTTGAGAAATAGACCGCGGCGCGGATTGCGAACACCACCGGAAAAACGGAGAGGAAGCCGAGCGGCCAAAGGCGCCGATGCCAGGACCAAAGCCAAAGCGCCGCGGCGGTGGCCGCGCACGCCTGCAACATCAGCAGGTCGTCGAAATTCACCGACAGGCCGACGGTCATCGGCGCCAGCGCCGCGAGCCATGCCGAAAGCGCCGCCGCGAACGGGCCCGCGAGGCGCCACGCGATGAAGGCGGACGCGACAACAAGCGCGACAAGAAACGGAAGCTGGATCGCGGCGATCGCGGCAAGGCTGTAGCCCCACCGCCCGGTGATGTTCACCGCGCCGGAAATCAGCGGATTCGGCGGCCGGTAGATGACGCCGGTCGGGTACGGGACTCCGCGCGCCGCCTGCGCATGGCAGACGTAGTCCCAGATCGGGAAATGCGGGCGCAGGGTGCCGTTGATGCGGTCGTGCGACACCCACCATGCCCACGCGCCGACGGCAAACGCAATCGCGGCGAATATCGCCGGAACGACGGTGCGTGCGCGCGTCGTCGCGATCGGAATGGATGCGTCATGCGCCAAAGGCGGCTCCGGATCCGGTCTTCGATGATTGACGGCCATTGGCGGGACTTTTCGCGCGACGGTCAAGGCGCGCCGTCCTTGAATTACCCGCGCGATTGAACGACAAACGAAGCCCATGCCCAAAGACGATGCCCGAGCCTCGATCGCGGCGGTCGTCTCGCTTGCCCTGGCCGCGATCGTTTCCGTCGTGCTGTGGAACGCGTTTGTCCGGCACCAGCGCCCGAACATCTACGCGCGGCCGCATTTTTCGGAGTGGGAGGCCATCTGCCTGGCGAAGGCGGGCATGGGCGAGCCTTATCACCCGCCCCTCAGCGATCAATCGAAAAATCCGCTCATCGTTCTGGCGGCGTGGTCGATCCGGACGTTTGGCGAAACCTATCGCAACCTTGCCGCCGCGGAACTGCCGTTCCTGTTTCTTCTGATCGCCTCGCTTTTCGCGTTGGCCTGGCGGTTCGGCGGCCCGTTCGCGGCGGGCATCGTCCCGTGGGTCGCGATCCTTTCGCCGATGACGCTTGGCGCGTCGTTTCTGGTCAATGACATTCTGCCCCTTCAAGCTTGCACGGCCGCCATGAGTGCGTGCGTGGCGTGGTCGAACGCAAGAAAGGGGCGCCACGTCACGTGGCTGATCGCCGTACCCGCCTGGCTGACGGCGCGTGTGGCGGTCTGGTTCACGCACGCCATTTTGGCCACCGGCGCCTTTGCCGCCTTTGCCGGTCCGCTGTTGACGATGCGAGCCCTTGCCCAACGCCGGAGCGGCATGCCGGTGCGGCGCATACGCGATTATCCGTGGTTTGATCTCGCGGTCGCCGGCGTCGGCCTTGGCATCGTTTTCTGGGCGATCGCACCCGATGCGTACTGGGAATACATCCTCCGCGAGCTTGGCACGGAACGCTTCGCCGGGAATGCCGCCGCGCACGATCGCCGCGCACACGCCGCGTATCTCGCCGCGTTCGTCCTCGCGCAGGCCGAACCGCCGCTGGCGATCCTGGCCGTCCTCGGGCTGGCGGCGACCCTGGCGTGGAGCAAGAAGCGGGCGGGCGCCGTCGCCGCGGCGTGCTGGCTGTTTGGACCGATGATGTTCCTGGGAATGCTGAACAAGCGCCTGGAGTATTACCAGGCGGCGGCGATCCCGGCGAGCTACCTTCTCGTCGCGCTCGGTGTTGCCGCGATCCCGAAGCGCCGGGCGCGGATCGGTGTGGCCGCGGCGTGCGTCGCGATTCTCGCGGCGAATTGGGCGTACGATTTCTCGCAGCCGGCGTTTCGCGAGCATCGTGCGATCGACCGGTGGTTTGCCGAGGGCGTGCGGTCGTATCTGGCGTCCCCCTTCGCCACGCCGGTCAACGAGGACCCGGCGCTCGGGCGGATGATCAACCGGCTGTGCCCGGAGAATCTGCCCGTGGTCGCCCTCGACGGACCCCTTTCCGGCGGTCCGGAGACGATCGGGATTCCCGTATGGACCAGCCGGCCCAAGCGTCCTTTCGGCACGGTTCTGTACGGACCGGATTTCGACGGGCCGGTCTGCTTCGTCGCGGAGGTCGGATTCGACAAGACGCTTCCGTCTTCGCCCGCGGAGGTTCTCGCTAATCTCAAGCGTCCGGTCGACGCGCCGGATTTCGAGGAATGGCGCGACCGGTTTCTTGCCCGCGTCGATGCGTATCTCCCGGCCGCGCACCGCCCGCATCGTCTTCACGAGATGCGGACGCGCGCGTTTCGGTACCGCCTTTGGACGCCGGAATAGGTGGCCTGCGTTTCGATTCACGAACGCCACGTCGCGGCAACTCCGGTGGCGCCCCCGGTCACGTGTGTCCGTGACGTGCGGCGGGGGGGCGGCCTCACATCGGCGGCAGCCCGGCGCGCGTGCCCTCGAACGCCCAGACCGCCCACTCGCCCATCGTGTCGACCAGCCGGTAGTCGCCCGTGCGTTCGCGGATCACGGCCAGACGGCCTTGCACGCCGCGCGGCGCGTTGGGATCCGGCTCGTCGCTGCGCCAACGGGCGAATCCCTCGAGCGCGCGCGAAAGGTCGTGCGTCTCGCCTTCCGCGAGCCGCTGGTAAATAAACAGGCAATGCCCCTCATGGAAAAAGGCGCGGCTTTCGAGGTGCGCGTAGGGCATATCGGGCGCGGCGAGAAACACCTCGATCCCGTACGGCCCCGAGTGCTGGGCGCTCGTGGCGATGTGCAGCGGAAGCCCCAGCGGCTCGCAGGTCTTCGCGGCCCAGGAGCCGAGCACCTCCTCCTGCCAGGGCTTTCGCGCCTTGGGCGAAAACAGGTACGGAAACGGCTCGCCCTCGAAGACGCGGCTGAAATAGGGGTGCGGATCGCGGCGGATATCCGCGGTCGCCGCGACGAAAAACCCGGCGAGCACGGCGGCGACCGCGCACACCGACGCGATGACGCGCCGGCGCTCGTTTTCGATCCACGCGAAGCCGATCGCGGCAAGAGGATACGTCGCGGGCGCGGCGGCAATGAAATAAAACGCGTGTCGCTTGCTGATGAGCGTGAAGACGACCATCGGCAGCACCAGCCACGCCGCAAGGGCCATCGTGTCCAGCGTGCGCCGGCGCCGCGCCGCAAGGACGACGGACACGATCGTCACGACGGCCAGCGCGGGGCCGGCCTGATGGACGAACCATTCCGCCACGCACGCGAAAGCGGCGGACGGATTGTTCGCGACCGCCAGGGCGTCGAATCGCGGGCGCGCCGCCTGCTCGCGCAGGTATTCGGTCGGCAGCGGAAGGACCTTCGACAAACCGTAGGAAACCGACGCGGCGACCGACGCGGTCAGTGCCCACGGAACCGGGGCGCCGGACTCGCGGCCCTCGCGCCACCAAGAAAGCCATGCCCACGCGACGGCGCCGGCGCCGGCCAGGCAGACGCACAACATGAAATTCAACGCAGTCGAGATCCAGGTCGCCGCCGAAACGCCGAACGCGACGGGCACGATCGACAAGATTCCCACGGGTCCCAAACGGCGGCTGTGCGAGCCCAGCCATAGCGCCACGGCCGCGATCGCGGACGCCTGAAGAGCGAGCAGATCGTCGAGACTCGTCGCGAGTCCGACGGTCATCGGCCCGAGCGCCGCAAACACGGCGGCCAGCGCGGCGGCCCATCGTCCGGCCAGTCGCCCCGCGATGGCGGCGGCGGAGAGAATGATCACGACGATACACGGGAGCTGTACGGCGGTGATCGCGGCGAGGCTTGAACCGAGCCGGCCTGTCACCAGCAACGCCGCCTCGTGCATCGGGAAACGCGACACCGTCGATGGCCCTTGCGGATAGAGCACGCCGCGTTCGGCCTGCAAGTCGCAGATAAAGTCCCAGATGATGAAGTGCGGCCGGCCAACCGTGTTCAGGCGGTCGAATGAAACCCACCACGCCCACGCGCCGATCGCGAAAACGATCGACGCCGCGACGGCGAGCGCCGTCTTGTCCGGGGCGAGAAACGCCGGGCGGGAGGAGCGGGTGTTCAATCGGCACCGATTCGTTGGATGAAGCTGACTCGAGGCATACTGGTAAAAAAACTCATACTCGCCAAAGGCGTCACGGTCGATCGTCCCGGCCGCCGGGGCCGGAAATCGCCCAAGGTTCGGGAGGTGTCTTGCCGGTCACGTCCCGTCCCGGGGATTGTCGTGCGCAAAAATGGTCCAGCCGATATTCTGATCTTCGATCCGGTATTCACCGGCGATCTCATGAATGCGATCGAGCCGCGAGGCCACCCGCCGCGCCGCGCCAGGCTCCATGGGCGCCGACGGCCAATCGGCGTATCGGCGCAATGCCCCATTCAGATCCCGGGGCGATTCGCCGCCGGCGGGATAAAGGACGATCAGGCAATGCGCGTCGTCAAAAAAAGGCCCGGACTCGATGGAGACAAACGGCAGATCGCGCGCGGCCTGCCACACCTCGACGCCGACAAACGGCGACATACCCGGCGGGGCGACGATATGGACGGGCAAATTTCGCGGCGCGCAGATTCCGGCCGCCGCCCGCCCGAGGTCTTCGAACGGCATGCGTTTCGGCGAGCGCGGCGAAAAAAGGTAGGGGTGCGGCGGCTGTTCGAACACCCGTTCGAAATAGGGGTGCGGAATGCGCCGGATGTCGGAGGCCGCCACGGCGAGGAAACCGGCGAGAGTCACGGCCACGGCGCCGATGGACACGATCCGGCGCCGGCGCGCGTCGCCGATCCACGCGAAACCCAACGCCGCCAGCGGATAGGCCGCCGGCGCCGCGTCAATCGGGTAAAACGCATGGCGCTTGCTGATAACCGTGAAGACGATCATCGGTGCGGCGAGCCAGACGACGAGCGGAACGACGGCCATCCCGCGCCCCCGCCGGATCGCCAAAACGACGGACACGATCGTCACGACGGCGAGCGCCGGCCCCGCCATGTGGACGAACCACTCCACGGGGAATGCAAAAATCGCTTCGGGTGTTCTCGCGACGGATAGCGACTCAAAGCGCGGCCGCGCCGCCTGCGCGCGGAGATAATCGAGCGGAAAAGGTCCGGTCTTCATGAAGGCGAACGCGAGCGATCCGATGACGGCAACGGCCGGTGCGAAGGGAGGTGCTCCGCCGCGCTCGCGACGGCACTCGACGTAAGCCCAGACGATCGCGCCCGCTGCCGCGAAACCGGCGATCATCACAAAATTGAGCTGCGCCGAGATGGTCTCGGGGGCTGAAACGCCGAACGCGAGCGGGATCGCGGACGCGAACCCGACAGGCCACCATCGGCGATGCCACGACCACAACCACAGCGCCACGGCGGCGGCGATGCACGCTTGCGTGGCCAGAAGGTCATCCGGACTCGTCGCGAGTCCCACCGTCATCGGACCGGTGGTGGCGAACGCGGCGGCAAGCGCCGCGGCACGCGTACCGGCAAGACGCCACGCGATCGACGCGGACGCCGCGATCAACGCGATCATGAACGGAATCTGCATGGCGGTCATCGCGGGCAAGCTGTCGCCCAAACGGCTGGTGAGGGTGAGCACCGCGCGGTGCAACGGCCGCGATGCGACATCGTTCAGCCCTTGTGAAGTTGCGATGCCGCGCCGGGCCTGCATATCGACCACGAGATCCCAGACGATGAAATGCGGCCGATTGATCGTGTTGATACGGTCGTGCGAAACCCACCACGCCCAAGCGCCGATCGCAAAGACGATGGCCGCGCCGATCGCGATGAGGGCCTTGCCGGACGACAAACCAGGCGGCGGCGTTCGAAGGCCGGCGCGGGTCGCTTCCGGTTCGAGCATCATGAGCCGGCCTCGCGATTCTCGAACAGGTAGAGAGCCCAGCGCCCGTTCGCGCCCGCGAACCTGTAGGCCGTCGCCCGTTCGCGAAGGCGTTCCAGGCGCGAGCGCGCGCGGCGCACTTCGGCCGCCGGCAGTTCGGACAGGCGCGCGTCACGGAAAGCATCCAATGCGCCGGCAAGGCCTCCTCGAAGCGCGGGTCCGGCCGGCCGCCGCACGATCAGGCAATGCGCGCCTTGCGGCCATGTCGCGGACAGGAGATCGGCGAACGGCCGGTCGCGCGAATCCTGCCAGACCTCGATGCCGACAAACGACGCATACCCTGGCGATTCAACGGCAAGCACCGGCCGGTTTTTCGGCGCGCACGCGCGCGCGACGAGCGCGCCGGCCGCCTCGTCCTGAAATCGCTTTCGCGCTTGCGGCGAGTAGAGATAGGGGTGCGATCCGTCCTCGAAGACGCGAACGAAATAGTCCGGCGGAACGCGATCGACGTCGGTGCGAACCGCGGCGAAAAAGCCCGCGACGACCGCCGCGACCGCGAGCGCCGACACGGCGCGTCCCGCGCGCGTATCCCCGATCCACGCGAGGCCGATCGCGGCGAGGGGGTACGTCGCCGGCGCGGCGGCGACCAGATAAAATGTCTGCCGCTTGTTGACGACGAGATAGACGATCATCGGAAGGATGAGCCACGCGGCAAGGGGCAGCATCGAAAGCGCGCGGCCCCGGCGCCAGGCCAGCGCGGCGGAGGCGATCGTAGCGAGCGCGAGCGCGGGCCCGGCCATGTGAAAAAACCATTCCGCGGGAAACGCGAAAAGCGCCTCCGGGGTCCGCGCGATCGAAAAAGAGTCGAAGCGCGGACGTCCTGCCTGCTCGAACAGATAGTCCCAGCGATATTCGCGGATCGACGCATAGGCGACGGCAATCGACGCGATGACCGACGCCGCGAGGAGCGCCTGGCCGCGCGCGCCGGCGGACCCGTCGCGCCGGTTCTCGATCCACGCCCACGCGATCGCACCGGCTCCCGCGCAAGCCGCGCAAATCAAGAAGTTCACCTTCGCCGTGAACAGTTCCGGCGCCGACACGCCGAACGCAAGGGGAATCGCCGACGCGAATCCGATCCAACGCCGGGCGTGCCCCCGTGACGCCAGCCACAGCGCGACTGCGGCGGCCAGGGACGCCTGCGTCGCGAGGAGATCGTCAAGGCTGGTCGCGAGGCCGACGGTCATCGGACCCGCCGCGGCAAACAGCGCCGCGAGCGCGGCGGCGCGCCCGCCCGCGAGGCTCCCGGCGATCGCCGCGGACGACGCGATCAACAAAACGATGAACGGAACCTGAACGGCGGTGACGGCCGCAAGCCGATATCCCAGGCGCGAGGTGACCGCGTGCGCCGCGGCGTGAACCGGCGCGCCCGAAACATCGTTCGTTCCGCGCGGATAAGGAACGCCCCGCAGCCGCTGGGCGTCGGCAACGAAATCCCCGATGACGAAATGCGGGCGTCCGACCGTATTGATGCGGTCGAACGAGACCCACCACGCCCACGCGCCGATCGCGAACACGATCGCCGTTCCGATCGCGAGCGCGACGCGACTCGGCGCCAGAAACGCGGGTTGCGGCCGATCCGGGCTCAACGGGCGCCAACCACGAAGCGATCGCTCCGGTTACGGCGCGACGTCAAAGCGCGTCGCCACGGCTTGCGCGCTCGACGTCGGATCGACGATGAGATCCGCGACGCTATTGCCCCCGAGCGCCGCGCCGATCACGCGGCCGGCGTTGCTGCCCATCGTGAACCCGATGCCCTGGCGATTGCCGCGCGCGGTGAAACCGTGCACGACGACGTCGTCGGAGTCGTACAGGATCAGCAGCCCGTCGTGACCGTTGTCCATGGACTCGCCTCCCAAAACGACGGCGCGCGGCGACGTGCGGATCGAGATGCCCTGATACCGGCATCGATAAGCCCGCACGTTCACGAGCGTGCACGCGGGCGCGTAGTACAAGAACACGCCGTGCCGCTCGCACCGCTCGGCGACGCAGTCCATCACCGCCCCGCCCGTCACGCCGTCGAATTCGATTCCCGTATCGGTATAGGCGCGCGCGCGAAAACCGCTGACGAAAACGTAGTCGGCCTGCACCAGCAATCCGTCCTCGAGCGATGCGGCATCCGGATCGTCTTCGCGCGAACCATCGAGAACCGGCGGGGGGCGATCCGGCCACGCCGCGATGACGGTGGGCGCGCCGCGCGTGCCGCTCTTGTCGGAATCGATGCGCACGGATTCGCGAAACGGCACGCCGCGGCTGCCCGCCGTCGCGAAGACGCGGTCGCCCGCGCCCGCGCGCAGGCGCGTCACGGCCGTGGTCAGCGTTCGCAACGGCGATGCCTCGCTCCCGTCGGCCTCGTCGGATCCGGCGGTCGCATCGACGTACCACGTGCGTCCGATGCGCGTTTCAAACGGCTCGCCCTGATCGGTAAAACGCGCGGGATCGCTGACATCCACCGACTTCAACGAGCCGAGCGCGCGCAAGGCCGCCAGCGCGATCTCGCCCTTGTCCCAGGAGGCCAGCGCGCGAAGCGCGGCGCCGGCCGCGGGGTCGTCCAGGCGCCCCAGCGCCTCGATCGCCGCCATCTTCACCGGCATGTTTTCATCTTCGAGCGCGGCAATCAACGCCGTCGTGGACCCGGCTCGCCCGATTTCGCCGAGCGCGCGCGCGTACGCGGCGCGCACCTTGGGGCTTCGCTCGCGGGCGAGCCTCTCCTCAAGGAGCGGCGCGGCCTCGCGCGCGCCGATGATGCCCAGCATCGTCGCGGCGAGATATTTCTGCTCGTCGCGCTCGTCGTCGCGATCGGAAAGCGTTGCGATATATTTCGCCACGGCCTGCGCGTCGGACGCATCTCCCGATCCCCGCGAGCACGCGAGGAGCGTGCCGGACACCGCGGCGACAAGAGCGAACATGACGATACGGCGCGCTTTCATCGAATCGCTTTCGTTATCGGCGAAAGAATGTTCACGGGGCCGGAATGCTGACACAGGCCGCGCGGCGCGATCAAGCCGCCCGGAAGGTCGCGGGCTCCAGGCACGGAAATGATGGCGAGGATCGCGGATACCAGTCCGATGTCCGCCCAGGGCGCGGAAGACGGCTTCACCTGGCGTCGATCCGGAACATGAGCGATGCGCGCATCAGCGCGGATTTTCGGTCGCCCGTCAAGGCGCGCGCGGCGGCGCGGACACCCACAACGTCCACCAGTGCTCCGTGCCGACGGCGCGATAGGCGTCGCGGTTGGCGCGGATGTGTCCAAGTCGCGCCATGATCTTCAGAACGAGATCCTGGTCGAGGCCGCCGAGCTCCGATTTCGTATAGTTGTCCAGGATACGCGAAAGGTCCGGGGTCGCCCCGCGGGCCAGGGGCGCCTGCGTCAGCAGACAGTGTTCGACCGACGGCACGCGCCGGTCGAGGATGGTGCCGATCGGCAATTTCGGAAACCGCTGCCAAAGATCGATTCCGAAATACGCGATCATGTCCGGATGATCGACGATGTAGATCGGCCGGTTGCGCAGGACGCATCGCTTGATGAGCAAGTCGGCGACCTCCTCGTACTGTTCCGGCGTATCCGAAAACGGCGAATGGAGATAAGGCCGCGGGACGCCCTCGAAAATATCCTGAAGATGCCACACCGGGCGTTCGGGGATGTCGCTTCCGACGATGTGCAGAAAGCCCGCGAACGCCGCCGCCACCGCGCCCGCCGCCGCGGCCGTGCGCCGCGGGCCCGGCGTCACGAGCGACAATCCGATCGCGGCGAGGGGATAAGCCGCGGGCGCGGCGGCGATCAGGTAGAAATCGTGCCGCTTGTTCAAAATGGTGAAAGCCGCGAGCGGCAACACGAGCCACGCGAGAGTCGGGAGGATCGTCAGGAATTGGCGCCGCCGGATCGCGAAAGCCGCGGACAAGACGGTGATCGCCGCAAGGGCCGGCCCCGCCATATGCGCGATCCAGACGCCCACGCACGAGACGATCGCGTAGGGATTTTGCACGATCGACAGCGCGTCGTATTGCTCGTTCGCCTCTTCTGAAAAAAGGTAGTCGAGCGGAAAGGGCCACGTCGCGAAAAACCCGGCGACAAGCGCCAGCGCGACAAACGCCGTCAGGGCTCGCGGCGCGGGAAGCCACCGCGTCTCGCTGTTTCCCGACCATAGCCGCCGCCCGTAGGATGTCCATGCCCACGCCAGGGTGCCCGCGCCCGCGAATGACAGCACCAGCAGGGCGATCAGCGCGTTGGTGAACCAGGTCGACACGCGCGCGGCGATCATCGGCGGCGCGGCGGCCAGCAGGCCGACATACCAGATGCCGCGATCCCAGGACCACATCAAAAGGGCGACGGTCAGACACACGCATGCCTGCATTGCGAGCTGATCCGTCATGGATAATGCCGGGCCGAGCGTCGTCGGCGCGAGCGCCGCGAACCACGCCGCGAGGATTGCCGCGAACCGCCCGCGAAGACGCCAGGCGACGAGCGCGGATCCGACGATGACGGCGACAAGAAACGGAAGCTGGACGGAGGTGATCGCCGCGAGGCTGTTGCCGCGATGCGACGTGACGACAAGCGCCGCGCGGATCAGCGGATTGGCGACGTTGTCGCTGACCGTCAACGGAACGTGGACGCCATGCGCGATCTGCGATTGGAGAACGAACTCCCAGAAAAACATGTGGGGGCGAGCCGCCGGGTGGATGCGCTCGAACGATACCCACACGGCCCACGCCGCGATCGCGAATGCCACCCCCGCGAGAATGCCAAGAAGGGTAACGATCAGTCCCGGTTTCGCCGCGGTCGTACGATCCGGATGCAATGGCGACGGCCCTCATTTCCCTCGTTTGATGCCGCCAATAAGGAGTATCTTTTTGTCGCAGGTCAAGCGCCGGTGTCGCCCAGGCGCGGGCAAATTTCGTTGACGCACGAGGGTCCGGAGCGTATCTTGCCCTCGCTCGTCCGTGCGCGTGGATCACCGCGCGCGGGTGTGTTCGGTATTTTTCAAGGAGACTCATTAAGCATGGACGAAGGCGCAAGTAGAAGCGGCGAACGGCCTCGCTCGCGGCGGCCGGCCGGGCGATTCATGCGGAGTCTTGGCCCCCGCCCGTAACCGGCTTCCCCGACAATCAGGCGTACGTCCCCCGTCTTGTGGCTTGCCTGCAAGCCGTGCGGCCCGGGACGCGATTCGCCATTTGAGCGCCCCGATCGACGGTGTGACGCGTTGGCCCGCGCCCGGCGTTGCCGGTCCGGCCGCGCACGCCTCGCCATCCGGGCTTGCGCTCGTCGTCCATGCCTGCGTGCGACTTGCAGGCCGCGTCCCGCCGCCTGCGTCTCGCGTCGGAGGTGCGTCATGGCTCAGAGCTTCGCGCGTCAGGAGGGCGGCTCGTTCATCTTCGCATGGGCCTCGGAGTACATCGGCCGCAAGATCGTCCACGGCGACCGGGCGCTTGGCCGCGTCGTGGATCTCGTCGCCCGCCGCGAGGGTGCCTATCCCATCGTCGAGGGCGCGCTCGTGCGCGACGGCGGCCAGACACACTACCTGCCGTTCTGGCCGCTGGTGCATGCGCGGCCCGACGGGGGCGCGTACGCGGTGGACGTCGAGCCCGGCGCGCCGCCATCGAACGGCGGGCACTTCCGCGTGCGCGAAGTTCTGATGGACAAGCAGATCGTGGACACGCACGGCGCCAAGGTCGAGCGCGTCAACGACGTGCATCTCCTGGCGACGCAGGGGCGCGCCTACATCGTGCACGTCGATGTCGGCTTCACGGGGCTCGTGCGCCGCATGGGCTGGGAGCTTTGGGTCCGGCGCGTGGCCAGGACGCTCGGCCGCGAGTTGCACGACGACATGATCTCCTGGCGGTACGTGCAGACGTTGGAGGAGGGCGCGGGCCCGGGCCCGGTGCGATTGCGCGTGCCGCACAAGGACATGACGGATCTTCATCCCGGCGAGCTGGCGGAGATCCTCGAGGAGCTCGGCCGCGAAGACCGCATCGCGATCCTGCACACCGTCGATACGGAAACCGCCGCGAGCGCGCTCGAGGCCCTGGAGCCCGAGGTCGGCGCGTCGATCATCCAGGATCTGGATCCGCATATCGCCGCGGACATCTTCGAGGAGATGGAGCCGTCGGCCGCGGCGGACATCGCGCTCGAACTGCCGGAGACGCATCAGGACGACATCATGCAGCGCATGGAGCCGGACGAGCGCGCGGAGCTCGAGCGGCTCGGGCGGTACGAGGAACGCACCGCCGGCGGACTCATGGGCACCGACTTCCTGGCGATCGCCGGCGACGCGACGGTGGCCGACGCGATCGCGCTGATCCGTCAGATGGCCGACGAGGTGGAGATCGTACACTACGTTTTCCTCGTGGACGCGGAAAACCATCTGCGCGGCGCGGTAACGATGAAGCGGCTCGTTCTGGCCGATCCCGCGGCGCGTCTTGCCGATGTCGCCGAGACGCAGCGCGTCGTCTCTGTGCGTCCGGATGAGGACCTCGAGACGGTGGCCGAGACGTTTTACAAATACAATTTTCTCGCGCTGCCGGTGACCGACGCGGACGATCGCCTCATCGGCATCATTCCGTTCCGCCACAGCTTCGACGAATTGGTGGAGCACTACTACAAGTTGGCGTCGTGACGCGATGCCGGTGCCCTGTGCCCGCGGCCGACGAAAAGTCCGAAAGTCTTAAAGGCCACCGCACAGACGCAAGCGCGGCGATGACAATGCGACGGCTTGACGCGGCGTTCAGCCCTCAGCGATCAGGTTTCCGTTTTCAGAATTCAGCGCCTGGGATGACCTTCCAGACTTCCAGACTTCCGGACTTCGGAACTTCCAGATCGTTCGTCACGACAGGACAAACATCACGACGTACCCCGCGCTCGTCGCGGCCAGCAGCACGACAGTTGCCCAGCAGATCGCGTTGTAAACGCGGCCATTGGCGTGTTCGCCCATAAGGCGCTTGTCGTTGACGAGGATGAGCATCAGCACGAGCACGACGGGAAACAAAAGGCCGTTGACGATCTGCGAGACGATCATCACGCGGATGAGCGAGATACCCGGAACGAGCACGGCCAGCGCGCCGACGACGATTGACGCGGTGTAGAGCACGTAGAACTGCGGCGCGTCTTCGTATCTTTGATCCACGCCGCGCTCCCAGCCGAGCGCCTCGCATACGGTGTACGCGGTCGATAGCGGCAGGATGCACGCGGCGAACATCGAGGCGTTCCACAGACCGAACGCGAACAGGTGGCGCGCCGCGTCGCCGGCCAGCGGCGCGAGCGACGCCGCGGCGTCCGCCGCGCTGTCGATGACGACGCCGGCCGGGTGCAGCGTCTTGGCGCCGACGATGACGATGCTCGCCGCGACGACGCTCACCGCGACGCCGCCGACGATCGTGTCGATCCGGCTGTAGACGTAGTCGCGGATGTCGATGTTCTTTTCGACGACGGCCGCCTGCTGATAGAATTGCATCCACGGCGCGATGGTCGTTCCGACAAGGCCGATGATCATGGCGAGATACGCGGCGTCCGGGACGATGCGAGGCGCGACGAGCGCGCGCGCCACCTCGCCGGCGTCCGGCCGCACCAGGTGCGCGGTCACGAGATACGCGACGTAAAACAGCACGGCCACGAGGAACACGCGTTCGACCGAGCGGTAACTCCATTTGAGCACCATGTACCAGACGAACGCGCCGCACACCGGCACCATGATGACCGCCGGCAGGCCGAACAATTCCGCCGCGCTCGCGATGCCGGCGAAGTTCGCCATCACGTTGCCGACGTTCGTCACCAGAAGCGCCATCATGAAGTAGAAGGTGAGCTTGACGCCGAACCGCTCGCGGATCAGCGAGCTGAGCCCCTCGCCCGTTACGACGCCCATGCGGTTGGCCATTTCCTGCACCATGACAAGCACGATCGTCATCGGCAGGAAGATCCAGAGAAGATCCAGCCCGAATAGCGCGCCCGCCTGGCTGTAGGTGGCGATGCCGCCCGCGTCATTGTCGACGTTGGCGGTGATGATGCCCGGCCCCATGATCGACAGAAAGACGAGCATCCGCCGCCAGGGCGCGCGCGCGAGCGCCGGCTTGGTGCCCGTGTCGCCCGGCGCCGCCGCCGGCGTGGTCCTGTCGTTTGCTTCGGGCATGCTCGCGTCTTTGCCCCGAAAAGCGCCCGCGCGCAAGCAAGGAATCGGGGAGCGCCGGGAAGGTCACCGCAACTCCCCGCGCGCGCGCCCGTGCCCGGATGGGATGTATGGACGTCATGGACTGAATGGACATCATGGACCGGCGAACGCGCGGGTGCGTTTGCGCGACGCGGCACCGACTCCGCACTCTCGGTTTGCCGCCACCTTCCCGCCTTCGGGCCTTTCCCGTATCGTCGCTCCCATGCCCACCCCCAAAATCACCATCGCCGTCGTGCAACAGCGCGTGAGCGGCGATCGCGAAAAGGACATGGCGCGCGCGCGCGACCGCGTGGCATTCGCCGCGGACAAGGGCGCCCACCTGGTCGCCTTTCCCGAGCTGTTCGGCTGGCGCTGGTTCGCCGACCGCATGGACCGCGCCGCGTTCGACCTGGCCGAAACCGCCGACGGCCCGCGCGTTGCCGAATGGCGCGACATAGCGAAATCAAGCGGCGTGGCTGTCGCGGCGCCGATGTTCCTGTCCGACGGGCAGGGCGCGTATCGCAACGCGCTGCTGTGGATCGACGGCGCGGGCGAGATTCGCGGCGCGTATCACGGCGTTCATCTCTCGCAAATTCCCGGATGGGAGGAGCGCTTCTACTTCTCGCCCGGCGACGACTTTCCCGTCTTCGAGATCGGGGGGATGAAGGTCGGCCTGCTCATCTGCTGGGACGCGTTTTTCCCGGAGGCGTTTCGCGCGCTGGCCGTGCGCGGCGCGTCGGCGGTCGTCGTCGCGACAAGCGCGATCGGCAGCGGCGAGGATCTCTGGCAGCGCGCGCTCGGCGCCCAGGCGTTCATGAACGGCGTTTACGTCGTGCGCGCCAATCGCGTCGCGTCGGACGAAGACCTGGCGTTTTGCGGCGCGAGTTTCGCCGTGGACCCGGCCGGCGATCTTCTCGGTGACCCGATGGGCGACGGCGAGGGCGTGGGGCTGTTCGATATCGACGGGCGCGCGGTCGAACTGACGCGCCGCGAGTTCCCGTTCCTGAAGGACCGCCGGCCGGAGGCGTATCTGGATCTGGCGGGTGTCGAGATTCGCCGCAGGGTCGAGGAACGTGGAAACAGGAACGAGGAAGCAGGAAATAGGAAATAGGAAATAGGAAATAGGAAAGAGGAAAGAGGCCACGGCACGGTTAATTTGGTTGCGGCTACGCCGCGCCAGGCAACGCAAAGGATCTGGCCGGCTCGCGCCCCAGCAACAGGTTGTGCGGACCTCTTTCCTATTTTCTATTTCCTACTTCCTGTTTCCTGTTCACTCCACGCCTCTTTCCACGCCGCGGCCTTCCCCCGTATACTTCCCGTCTTGCCGCCAAGGGGGGCGGAGCACCGTGTGGTACAAATCGCTTTTGCTTCATCCGTTCGCGAATCGCTGGAACTTCGCCTACATGGCGTTGTGGGCGATCGCCTGCGGCGCGGACCCAGGACCGAGCCCGTTGCTGTTTTATTCGGGCCTCGCGGTTGAGATCGGCTACATCGCCACGCGGCTGGGGCTTGAGTTTTCGGGCCGTCCGCTCTTCCAACTTCGGTTCCTGAAGAAAGAAGACCGCGAACGCTACTTTCGCCTGCGAAAACGCGTCGGCCAGGTGGAAAGCGACCTGAAAAACGTGGGGTCGTTCCAGACGCTGCTGGAAGGGCACATCCGCGACACGAAGCGGATGTCCGAGGTCTTTCTCGAGCTGCTCATCCTGCGCAGCCGCATCGACAGCTACGTCCGCGGCATTCACGAGAACTACGACCAGAAGATCGCCGAGCTCAAGAGCCGCCTTCCCGCCGCGGACGGCGAGGTAAAGAAGATGATGGAGCAGAACCTTCAGATCTACGAGCAACGGCGCGCCAAATATTTCGAGGTCATGGAAAAGCGCGCGGTGCTGGAGGCGCGGCTCGACACCATCGAAAACACGTTGAATCTTCTCGGAGATTACGCCATGGGCATGGCGCAGACGGGCACCTCGCGCGACGAGCTTTCCGCCCAGGCGCAAATCGATCTTCTGATCGACAACATCAAGGACGCGGAGATGTTCGTCTCGGACGTGAAGACCTCCGTCCCGCAATCCGGCAGCCTGCGCGTCCGCGTGCGGAGCTGACGGTCCGCCGGTCAAGTCGTGACCGGAAACGGCCGATACGACGGATACGCGGTAACGCCGCCCGGCGGCGTACCGCCGGCACGCGTCGCATGAAGAAATTCCTGCTTGCGGTCTGGAAGCGGCTCATCCGTGTTCCCGGCGCGCAGACCCTCATGCTCCGCGTGCTTTCCACCTCGTTTCTCGTCGGCGCGAGCGCCGTGATTCTCGACGGGGAGGGCCGCGTGCTGCTGTTCCACCACACCTATCGCGACCGCTTCGCCTGGGGACTGCCCGGCGGATGGATGCGTCGCGGCGAACAGGCCCCGCGCGCACTCGTGCGCGAGATCGCCGAGGAGTCCTCGCTGGCCGTCGAGATCGTCGCGCCGCTCGGCGCCGACACGGTGAGGCGCGCGGCGATCATCGAGATCGTCTATCTCGCGCGCCTGACCGGCGGCGAATTCGTGGCGAGCGAAGAGGTGGACGAGATGCGCTGGTTTTCCGACGAGCTGCCTTCGATCAAGCCGGTGCAGTCTCGCGCCATCGCCGAGGCGCGGCGGCTATTGGCGGCCGGCCGCCTTCCGGAGCGGATCGATGTCTAACACACGCACCCTCCACGACCCGTTTCGGGTTCCCGTGGACGACGACCGGTTCCCGCCGCTCTCGTCGCTTGCGCCGGACGATCCGCCGCTGCCGGTGAAGACCTGGCGCGGCACTGTCGTCATCCTGGTGCTGGTGCTCGGCTTCGCGACCGCGCTCGGCTTCGTGATGAAGCGCTGGGCGTCGTTGCAGGATTTTTCGCCGGAGCTGCGCCTTGACGGCTATCACCGCTTCGACGGCCGGCTCCTGCCGCCGGAGGGTGTGTATCGGTCAAACCTCGTCAAGCTTCGCGTCAAGACGCCGGGCGGCGAAACGCTCGTGTTGCCGCCGCTTCCGAACGCCGTTGACCGGTACACGTTCCTTTCGTATCTGCGGACGGATGAATGCGTTGACGGGTATATCTTCCAGCAGGGCGGTTTCCTGCGCGAGGTGCGCCTGACCGTGGGCGACCGCGAGCTTGTCTTTGACGGCGACATGGGATGGATCACCCGTGACCAGGATTTGGCGCGCGAGGCCGCGGACAAGGCGACCGACGAATTCGAAGCGAACGAAGCCGCCGTCGGAGGCGACGCAAACGTTGCCGCGTCCGGGAACGACGAAGCGCCGTCGGTGTAGCGCCCGTTCAGTCGTGCTTCATCCGCCGCGCGAATCCGGGCGTGGCGGCGGTCGTGCCGTCCTCGGTGATGAAAAAGCAATCCACCCCGGACAGCTTCGCGCAAAGCGTCGTTCCCTCGTTTTTTCCGAGCACGAAAAGCCCCGTGGCCAATGCGTCGGCTTGCGCGCAGGTGGGCGCGAGAACGGACACGGAGACGAGATCGTGCGCGACGGATTCGCGCGTGCGCGGATCGACGATGTGCGTCACGCGCTTGCCGCCGACGTCGCGGAACTGGCGATAGCTGCCGCTCGTGGCGAGCGCGATGTCCGTCAGCTCGACAATCGACGCGAGCTTCTCGCCGGGGATCGTGCCGGCAACGGGCGCGTCGATGCCGATACGCCACGGCCCGCCGTCGGCGCGCCGCCCCGCGACGCGCACCTCGCCGCCGATCTCCACCATCATGTTCTCGATGCCGAGCGCGGCGAGCGCATCG
>JAIOHV010000034.1 GCA_019912885.1 bacterium | reverse complement strand
TCGTTACGCCATTCGTGCAGGTCGGAACTTACCCGACAAGGAATTTCGCTACCTTAGGACCGTTATAGTTACGGCCGCCGTTTACCGGGGCTTCAGTTCGCCGCTTCTCCCACCGAAGTGGAATGACAGCTCCCCTTAACCTTCCGGCACCGGGCAGGCGTCAGACCCTATACGTCGTCTTGCGACTTTGCAGAGTCCTGTGTTTTTAGTAAACAGTCGCTACAGCCGTTTCTCTGCGACCCTCTTCCGCTCCACCCGCGAGGGGCTTCACGTAACGAGGGCACACCTTATCCCGAAGTTACGGTGTCATTTTGCCGAGTTCCTTAACGATGGTTCTCTCGAGCGCCTTGGTATTCTCTACCTACCCACCTGTGGCGGTTTCCGGTACGGACGGCCCTGTCTTCGCTAGAGGCTTTTCTTGGTGGCATGGAGTCGGCCAGTTGGTTTGCCCGAAGGCGCACTTCCCCGCGTCCCTTGAGGTTAAGAAAGTCCGGATTTTCCTGGACCTTCCCTCTACGTAGCGGCCGAGCTAATCCAACAGCTCGTAGGCGTATCCTTCCACGTCCCCCCATCGCGACTTTGTCAGACAAGACCGGTGCAGGAATATTAACCTGCTTTCCATCACCTACGCCTTTCGGCCTCGGCTTAGGAACCGACTAACCCTGGGCGGATTAACCTTGCCCAGGAATCCTTGGGTTTTCGGCGAAGGGGTTTCTCACCCCTTTTCTCGCTACTCATGTCAGCATACTCTCTTCCGTTCCCTCCAGCGGACCTCACGATCCACCTTCACCGGTACGGAATGCTCCCCTACCGATCCCGCTTACGCGGAATCCCGCAGCTTCGGTATCATGCTTAGCCCCGTTGAATTTTCGGCGCAGCCCCATTCGACCAGTGAGCTATTACGCTTTCTTTAAAGGATGGCTGCTTCTAAGCCAACCTCCTGGTTGTCTGAACGGTTCCACTTCCTTTGACACTGAGCATGAATTTGGGGACCTTAGCTGGCGGTCTGGGCTCTTTCCCTCTCGACGACGGAACTTATCTCCCGCCGTCTGACTCCTGAGCATCAAGCAATCGGCATTCGGAGTTTGGTTGGGTTTGGTAACCTGGTGGGGCCCCTAGTCCATCCAGTGCTCTACCTCCGATTGTCTAACTCAAGGCTATACCTAGATATATTTCGGGGAGTACCAGCTATCTCTGGGTTTGATTGGCCTTTCACCCCTATCCACAGCTCATCGGCTGATTTTTCAACATCAGTCCGTTCGGTCCTTCACAGGTTGTTACACCTGCTTCAACCTGGCCATGGATAGATCACTCCAGTTTCGGGCTTACTCCCCGCGACTTGACGCCCTATTCGGACTCGCTTTCGCTTCGGCTACACCTGACGGCTTAACCTAGCCACGGAAAGTAACTCGCTGACCCATTATGCAAAAGGTACGCAGTCACCCGGCGCGCCGAAGCGCCCAGGCTCCCACAGTTTTGTAGGCACGCGGTTTCAGGTACTATTTCACTCTCCTCACAGGAGTACTTTTCACCTTTCCCTCACGGTACTGGTTCACTATCGGTCGACAAGGAGTATTTAGCCTTGGAAGATGGTCCTCCCGGATTCCCGCAAGATTTCTCGTGTCCCGCGGTACTTGGGAACAAGGCAAGGAAGCTTCGTTTCATTTCGTCTAAGGGGCTGTCACCCTCTCTGGCCGGCCATCCCATGCCGTTCGACTACGATCGAAGTTTGTAACTTCCCGATATCGCGGCAGCGATATCAAGCCCTGTCCCACGACCCCGCTCCTACAACGCCTGCCGGCTTGACATAGGTGCGGTTTAGGCTGTTCCCCGTTCGCTCACCACTACTAGGAGAATCTCATTGATTTCTGTTCCTGAGGGTACTTAGATGTTTCAGTTCCCCTCGTTCGCCACCGGCGGCTATGGATTCACCGACGGTTTCCCAGACATGACTCTGGGAGGGTTTCCCCATTCGGACATCCTCGGATCAAAGCTTGTTTGGCAGCTCCCCGAGGCTTTTCGCAGCCTGCCACGTCCTTCATCGCCTCTTGTCGCCTAGGCATCCACCGTGTGCCCTTTCGTGCTTCACCAAGCAAATTGGCGAAATTGTCTAACCCGTTGCGATATTCACTTTTCAAGGAGCGCGCGATTTTCTCGAAAGCCGAGTCGGCGCGCCCGGCTGGGCGCGTCCACGCGGATCTCGTCTATCGCGGCGACGGGCCGGGTCCTGCGGTCTTGCGGTCCGCCTGTCGGCTCGGCCAAAGGTCGGCCAGGGTCCACGTTGGAGAATACCGGAGTCGAACCGGCAACCTCCGCCGTGCAAGGGCGGCGCTCTTCCAGTTGAGCTAATTCCCCAGGAACCGGAAAGTGGGCCTAGGTGGATTTGAACCACCGACCTCACGCTTATCAGGCGTGCGCTCTAACCAACTGAGCTATAGGCCCGTGGAAGAAGCGGTCCGCCTCGCGTGATCGCGCCCGTCGCTTCGATCGTCGTTCAAAGAGCGGCGCCCGTCGGATGTCCGGGGGCGCGACCGGGAACGGTCCCTGAAATCTGAATAGCGGCGCACTATTTCGGTGATTGACCAGAATCTTAAGCCCGAAGGCCGAAAATCCTTAGAAAGGAGGTGATCCAGCCGCAGGTTCCCCTACGGCTACCTTGTTACGACTTCACCCCAGTCGCTGACCAGACCTTAGGCGCCTGCCTCCCTTGCGGGTTAGCCCAGCGACTTCTGGTCCAATCAACTCCCATGGTGTGACGGGCGGTGTGTACAAGGCCCGGGAACGTATTCACCGCGGCATGCTGATCCGCGATTACTAGCGATTCCACCTTCATGGAGTCGAGTTGCAGACTCCAATCCGAACTGAGACCGGCTTTTTGAGATTAGCTTCACCTCGCGATGTCGCGACTCTTTGTACCGGCCATTGTAGCACGTGTGTAGCCCTGAGCATAAAGGCCATGAGGACTTGACGTCATCCCCACCTTCCTCCGGCTTTACCTCCGGCAGTCTTCTTAAAGTGCCCGGCCGAACCGATGGCAATTAAGAACAAGGGTTGCGCTCGTTGCGGGACTTAACCCAACATCTCACGACACGAGCTGACGACAGCCATGCAGCACCTGTCTCTCTGTCTCCATTGCTGGAGAAAACCGTGTTTCCACGGCGAGCAGAGGATGTCAAGCCCAGGTAAGGTTCTTCGCGTTGCGTCGAATTAAACCACATGCTCCACCGCTTGTGCGGGCCCCCGTCAATTCCTTTGAGTTTTAGTCTTGCGACCGTACTCCCCAGGCGGAGTGCTTAATGCGTTAGCGTCGGCACTGAAGGGGTCAATACCTCCAACACCTAGCACTCATCGTTTACGGCGTGGACTACCAGGGTATCTAATCCTGTTTGCTACCCACGCTTTCGCGTCTCAGCGTCAGTATCGGTCCAGGAAGCCGCCTTCGCCACCGGTGTTCCTCCTGGTATCTACGAATTTCACCTCTACACCAGGAAGTCCACTTCCCTCTCCCGTACTCAAGACCAACAGTTTCCAATGCAGTTCCCGAGTTAAGCCCGGGGATTTCACATCGGACTTGATCGTCCGCCTACACGCGCTTTACGCCCAGTGATTCCGAACAACGCTCGCACCCTCCGTATTACCGCGGCTGCTGGCACGGAGTTAGCCGGTGCTTCCTCCAGGGGTACCGTCAAAGCACATGGATATTAGCCATATGCCACTTCTTCCCCCCAGACAGGGCTTTACGACCCGAAGGCCTTCTTCACCCACGCGGCGTTGCTGCGTCAGGGTTTCCCCCATTGCGCAATATTCCCCACTGCTGCCTCCCGTAGGAGTCTGGACCGTGTCTCAGTTCCAGTGTGGCTGATCATCCTCTCAGACCAGCTAACCATCACTGCCTTGGTGGGCCGTTACCCCGCCAACTAGCTAATGGTGCGCGGGCTCATCCTCGGGCGACAGCTTTCATGAAGAGGCCGCCTTTTCCCGCGAGACCTGATGGCCTCGTGGGCTTATCCGGTATTAGCCGCCGTTTCCAGCGGTTGTCCCGAACCTAAGGGTAGATTACCCACGTGTTACTCACCCGTGCGCCACTTTACTCACCCCCGAAGGGGCTTTCTCGTACGACTTGCATGTGTTAGGCACGCCGCCAGCGTTCGTTCTGAGCCAGGATCAAACTCTCCAGTTGAATCCTGTGCACACGAGATCAGCTCTCGTGTTAGCTCCATGACTGACATGGTTGGGGCACCTTAATAGCACGTTGATTTCCGCTATTCAGATTTCAAAGACCGGTTCTCGGGATTGTTTCGCGTTGCTCACGCTAAATGCCGCCCGCTTCCGAGACCTCGGCGGGCATGGCTTACGGTAGCGATACCCACCCGCATTGTCAACGCTAATCCGCCCTGGCGCGCTTGCCGTTTTTTTTGGCTTTTTCTCGACCGGCGAGTCGAAACGCCCCATGGCAGGGGCGAGGTTTATACGCAAATGGAACTCCCGCGTCAAGCGGTCGCTTCGCGATCCCGAAAATTCTTTCTCGCGACCCGCCGGTGTGGCCGAATGCCCGGAAATCCCCCGGAAATACTGGATAAGCTCACTCGCGGAGCCCGGCGGTTGACGCCGCGGGCGCGCACGGAACAAATACACCTGCCGTGAAAATTCCAACCGGAGGACGCATGATCCGCCGCCTGGCCGTTGTCTCGCTATTCCTGTTCGCGAGCGCCTGCGCGTCCAGCCGATATGTCGGCTATCGCATGTCACCGGACTCGCCTCCTTTGACCGGCGAGATTCGACTCGCCGCGCTTGCGCAATCGGTATCGATCACGTTCGACGAACATGCCATCCCGCACATCGACGCCGCCTCCGACGCGGACGCGCTCGCCGCGCTCGGATACGTCCACGCGCGCGAGCGCCTGTTCCAGATGGAACTCATGCGCCGCGCCGCCTACGGCCGCCTGTCGGAGATGTTCGGCAACCAACGCTCGCCCGACGGCGCGCTGCTTGCCGACACGCTCGCCATCGACCGATGGATGCGCGGACTTGGCGTCGGGCGCATGGGCGACCGCGAGGCCGCCGCGATGGACGACGATTCCCGGCGCCTGGCCCTTGCGTACGCCGCGGGCATCAACGCGTACATCGAAAACGGCGAGCGCCCGATCGAGTTGCGTCTGCTGGATGTCGAACCGGAACCGTGGACGCCCGCGCACGTCGTGGCGGTCGGCCGGCTGACAGGCTTTGGCCTTGCACTCAACATGCCACACGAGCTGATCCGCTTTTCGTTCGCCGCGGAACTCGGCGAAGACGTCGCGGAGGAAACCTTCCCGCGCATCGACGAGCCCGGTCCCGCGATCATCGAGTCGAGGATCGAGGATCGAGGATTGAGGATCGAGACCTCGCAAGCGACCGTGTTCGACCGCAAACCCTGGCATGACGCGGCGCTCGCGATCGCCGGCGCACACGGATCGGCGGCGTCCGTGCTTTCGCTCTACGCGCCGGCGGAGGCGTCGAATAACTGGGTTATCAGCGGGTCGCGCAGCGCAAGCGGCAAGCCGATCCTGGCGAACGATCCGCACCTCGCGCATGGCGTTCCGTCGATCTTTTGCATGGCGCATCTGAAGTCGCCGAACTTCGACGCCATCGGCGTGACCATCCCCGGCACGCCGCTCGTGATCCTTGGCCACAACCGGCACCTCGCATGGGCGGCGACGACGACCTTCGCCGACACGCAGGATATCTACCTCGAGCGCCTGGACCCGAACGATCCGAATCGTTATCTCACGCCCGACGGTTCCGAGGCGTTCGAAACGCGCGTGGAGACGATTCGCGTGAAAGACGGCGGCAAGTTCGAGGAGCATCGCGTCACCCTTCGGCGCACGCGGCACGGCGCGGTGATGGACGACTTTTTCGACGGCATGCCCAAAAGCGGGGGCGTCGTTGCGCTGCGTTCCGCGATGGACGACGGCTCCGAGGACTACCGCGCGATGATGCTCGTCGCGCGCGCGACCACCGTCGCCGAGTTCCGCGACGCCATGAGCTTCTGGCACGCGCCGATCCAGAACTGGCTCGTCGCGGATACCTCCGGCGGCATCGGCTACTACCCTGCCGGGCGCGTGCCGCAACGCGTGGGATGGGACGGCACGCGGCCCGTGCCCGGCTGGACGGACGAGTTCGAATGGGGACCGTACATCGCCGCCAACGAGATTCCGCAGCTCTTCGATCCTTCGTCGGGCATGATCGTCACCGCGAACAACAAGGTGGTTCATCCGAACGCCTATCCCTGGCCGTATTCGTACGACGCCTCGCCGGGCTACCGCGC
Source organism: bacterium (assembly GCA_019912885.1). Classification (NCBI taxonomy): domain Bacteria; species bacterium. Next base: position 67,412 of record JAIOHV010000034.1, on the reverse strand, counting down.
CGCGCGCATCCGCGAGCTTTTGGCGTCGCGCGAAAAATGGGACGCGGACGGCATGCGCGAAATGCAGGCGGATACCTATTCCAAGCAGGGCGAGTCCCTTCGCCCGGCGCTGCTGGCGGCGCTCGAATCCGCGGAACTGACGGAACGCGAACGATTCGCCGCCGGCATCCTGCGTTCGTGGGATCTGCACGCGCGCGAGGATTCCGCGGGCGCTACGATCTTTTACCAGACCTACGGGCGGGCCTGGACGATGACGCTCGCGGACGACCTGTCGCCGCGCCTTTTCGGCGTGCTGAATAACATCCACTACATCTATGGCTTCTTCGATCGCCTGTGGCGCGAAGTTCCGAACGCGCGCGTGTTTGACGACAAGACGACGCCCGCGGTCGAGACGCGCGACGATATCCTCGTCGCCGCGTTCAAGGCCGCAATCAACGGGCTCGCCGTGAAATACGGCGACGACCCGGCTGCGTGGACCTGGGGAACGGTGCACCAGATCACCTTCAAGCACCCGTTCGGCAGCGTGGGGGGAATTGGCGGTTTCTTCAACGTCGGACCGCTGCCGATCCCCGGCGAGCGCGGAACGATCTGGGCGGCCAAGAGCGCGCACACCGACGATTTCACCTCGCCCGTCGCCGCGGGTCCGGTTTTCCGCCACGTGGTGGACATGGCGCACCCGGAGACATCCTTCATGATCATCGACGTGGGCCAGTCGGGCTGGCCCGGCACGCGGTATTACGCGAACGCGGCGGGCGACTGGCAAGCGGGAAGTCTCTGGCGCGTCGAGATGGACGAGGCCGCCTACGAGGCCGGCGCCGTCGGCCGACTGACGTTGGCGCCGTAGGCGGGTGCGGGCCGTCCGCCCTGGGAACGCCGAGCTCCAGCTCGGCAAAGAAGCGCGGGCGTCAGCCGTCAGCCGTCAGCTTTCCCGCTGCGCCGCTTTCCGAAGCAGGCGGGACGCCTGCGCTCCCGACGAATCGCAATCGAAGCAGGCGGGACGCCTGCGCTCCCGGGCCCGTGCGGCTGATCGCTGAGAGCTGATTGCCGAAAGCTGACAGCTACGCGCTCGTGCACTCCAACGACGCGCTGATCCAGTCGCCCGTACAGAGATCCTGTGCTTCCTTGTTGTCGCACCCCGCCGCGACGCGGCAGTCGATCAAGTCGGTGATCGCCGCTTCGACGCACGCGTCCCACTTCTCCTCCCACGAGCGGATCCAGTCACACTCGACGCTCGCGCCGTCGGCGGTCATCCCGCATCCCTGGAAAAAGTCGAGGCACTCCTGCGTCGCCTGCTCCGCCGCGGAGGGCGGATCGTCGTCGTCGGCCGCGTCGTCGTCGCCGTCATCCGCATCGTCGTCAACGGCATCGTCGTCGGCGTCAGGCTGATCGTCCTCGTCATCATCGTCGTCGTCGTCGCCGCACGCGAGGATCGACGCGGTGAGAATCGCCACGACAAACATCGCCAGGATCAGTCGGTTCATCGCCGTCATGAAAAAGCTCCCTCCGATAAAAAAACGCCCGCGGCGCGAGGCCGCGGACGTCTCCCGAATCTCTACTCGTCAGACAGGTTTAGAAGCACGCCGTGGCTTCGGTCGCCCACTGATTGCTGCACTCGGTCTGCGCCGCGGAGTTTTCGCAGCCGGCCGCGTCGAGGCAATCAAACAGATTGGCGAGCGCCGCGTCGAGGCAGTCGTTCCACAGATCCGCATATGTGTCGAGATAGTTGCAGGCCGTTGTGGCCTGATCGGCGGTTAGCCCGCAGCCTTCATAATAAGCGACACAGTCGTCATACGCCTGTCCGATTCCGTCGTCATCGTCTCCAGCGTCATCGTCGTCGTCGTCATCGCCGCCGACATCGTCGTCATCATCGTCATCGTCGTCATCGTCGTCGTCGTCGTCGCCGCAGGAGCAACCCGCGCCCACCGCCATCGCGAACATCGCGATCAGCGCCATAAACGCAAACCAGTTCCACTTCATGTCGAAGTCCCTCCAGTTGGTGAACGGTACGTACCGTTCAACGTTCTGTGTGTTCGGCGTTGTTTACAGGAAACGGCGGCGCGGCGCAATCCGTACGAACTTGTCCACGATACGCAAAAAAACCGGCCCGGTCTTTGAAAACCGGGCCGGTTCAAGACCACCAGGAAGTCGGCTAACTTCCCGTTAATCCTCGCATTCCTCGATCAATTCGTTCATCGAGTTGAAGCAGGTATTGAACGAGTTCAGCCAATCCTCACAATCGAAGTCTCCGTGGATGCACTCCAGGAAGTGCTCGAAACCGATCTCGTTGCAGTCCGAGAAGCCCATATCAAAGAAGAAGTCGCACCAGTCTCCGGCGTCCTCCTCATCGATACCGGCGCATTCCTGAAGGAACTGCAAGCAGTCGTCGAAACAGGTCTGCAGGAATTCGTCGTCGTCGTCGTCGCCGCCCGTGTCGTCGTCCGTGCCATCGTCGTCGGTCATATCGTCATCGTCGTCGTCGTCGTCGTCATCGTCGTCGTCACCGTCGTCATCGCAATCGGGATTATCCTCGTCGTCATCGCAGGGCTCGAAATCGACCTCGTCGTCGTCGTCATCCTCGTCATCGACATTACATTCGCAACCTTCCAAAGCCGCGAACGCAAAAAGGAGCGCGATCAAAATGGCTCCATATTTGAATGACATACGCATCAGATAACTCCTTTCGAGAAATAAAACATCCGCGCCCTGTTAAAGTGCCCCTGCCCCAAGGCCATCCGGGGCGCGCGAACGGATTTCGAGCCTTCCACAACGCATTTCCCATGGGAATGTTCAAGCGGCAATTCGGCGGGCCGTGCAACCGAAAATAATCTTTCGCGCGTCGCGATTTGTGATTCGCGAAACCGATCATGAATTCCGGGGATATTCTTGACGATAGGCGCTCAATAGCGGAAACTTACGGATCAAATTCGCAGCGCCGCCGCCCGAGTTCTGCTGCGGCGGCGCGCCGGTCCTTAAACGAGGCAGCCCATCCATGAATTTCGTTCAAAAAACGGCCGCGACGGCCGGTTTGTCTATCGTCCTGCTGGCCTGTCTCGCCCTGGGCGCGCTTGCCGCGGATGTCGAAATCGATGGCCATATCGCCGCCGCGGATCGCATTCTTGTCGAACCCGCGTCGACCGCGATCGACGCCATCGCCGCGATCGAGTCCATTGGCCTTGTCGCCGATCGCGTTTCGTACCTGGACGGAACGCGCCTTTCACTAGCCGCGCATCCGGCACCCAAATCGGCCATCGAAGCGAAGGAAGCCGCGTTTTTGGTCGCCCGCGTGCCGGACGGGATGTCCGTCAGCGAGGCGATCGAAGCGGCGCGCTCGCGGCCTGGCGTCCTTGGTGCGTGGCCGGACTGGCGCCACGAGCTTTTCGACTTCGATCCGAACGACCCGCTCTACGGCGAATACCAGGACAATTTACGGCAGATTCGTATGCCGTACGCGTGGGATTACGCGCGCGGCGAGGGCGTCATCGTCGCCGTGATCGACAGCGGATACCGTGACGAATTGTCGGACGCGGCGAAGGTCGTCGCCGGTTACGATTTTCGCGACCAGGACGACGACCCGACGGACTTCCTTGGCCACGGCACCCTCGTCGGAAATATCGTGGCCGAAAAGACGAATAACGGGATCGGATGCGCGTCCATCGCCCCTGATGCGCGCCTCATGCCACTGAAGGTTTTTCCCGATCACGACGACGGCGCTTACGACTCCGACATCGCGGACGCGATCCGTTATGCGCAAGACAACGGCGCGCACGTCATCAATATGTCTTTGGGCGGCGGCGATTTTTCCGGCGTCTCGAATCGTGCCGCGCGGGATGCCCGCGCCGCGGGCGTCCTTTTGTTCGCCGCCTCCGGCAACAACGGGCAGGGCAAGGTGGAATACCCGGCTGCGTACGACTCCGTCATCGCGGTCGGCAGCTCGCGCCCGCATTCGCCGGGCGACGCGCCGGCGCGCTCGGATTTTTCGACTTACGGCGACGCGCTCGACCTCGTCGCGCCCGGCGAGTCCGTCGTGCAGGAAGGCTGGAGCAGTCAACACGGCGGCGGCTATTTCGCGGCGAGCGGCACCTCGATGTCGAGCCCGCACGCGGCCGGTCTCGCGGCGCTTTTGATTTCGCTCACGCCGGACGACTACGATCCGGAAGTCATCGCGCAGGTGATGATCGAGACGGCGCACCGCCCGATCGACGCATTTTCCGTCGAGCTCGGCTGGGGCGAGATCGACGCGCGCGCATCCGTCGATGCGCTGGCCGACGGCATCCCGAACCAGCCGCCCGAGGCTCACGCCGGCGCCGACAAGCTCGACGGCCGCGCGCCGCTGACCGTTCGTTTTTCCGGCGCCGCCTCGAGCGACCCGGACCAGAACATCGAGGAATACCGCTGGAGCCTGCCGAACATGGTTTTGCGCACCGGCGTCGAGATCGAATTCACCTTCGAGGAAGGCGGCGAGTTCGACGTGGTGCTCACGGTCATCGACAAGTTCGGCAAGGCCGACAGCGCGACGCTCACGCTCAACGTCGATCCGCCCAAATCGCCCACGCGCGAATCCGAGGACGGCGGATGCGGATGCCGCGCCGCCTCCGGTGAGCCGCCTTTGTCGGCGGTATTCGTGCTCGGCCTATTGACGATCGGCGTCGGCTTCGCGCGTCGGGTGCAACGCCGCGAGGCCCGCGCGCGCGTTCAGCGATCGCGCGGCGGACGTTCGTAGAGATTGGCACTCGCGGCGATGGCCGCGGCCAGCACCACCTTCACGGGCACGCCCGCATCGGCGGCGCGACGCTCGCAGTCGGCAAACTCCGGCTGCACGTTCGAAACGTGCCCGCCGTGCCGCGTCACCTTCACCGCCACCTCGCCGAAGTCCGTGGAAACGCGGCGCATTTCGCGCTCGGCGACGATGCGGTCCGTGGCGTGGTAGCGCACGCCGATCGTCGGGGTCTGATCCATCAACACGCCCGCGATCGCCTCGAGCGCGTCGCGCGGCGCGAGCACCTGCACGAGCTGGCCCGGCCGCCCGCGTTTCATCAGTGCGGGAACGCACGCCACGTCGAGCGCGCCGGCTGCGAGCAGCGCGTCGGACACCGACGGCCATAGCTGCGGGTTCATGTCGTCGATATTCGTCTCGATGACGAGCGTGTCAGTCGCCGGCACGGGCTCCTCGTCGACCAGAATGGCGCGTAGCGCGTTCGGCGACGCGCCGCTCATCTCGCGCGTGCCCGCGCCGTAACCCACGCCGCGAACGACGCCCGCGGGCATGGGTCCGAAACCGTCCGCGAGCACGCGCACGAGGGCCGCGGCGGTCGGCGTCACCAACTCCACGTCCGCGTCGACCGGGCGCGTCGGCACGCCCGCGAGCAACGCGAGCGTCGCGGGCGCCGGAAGCGGCAGCCGGCCGTGCGCGCAATCGACGAATCCCCCGCCGGTCGGCATGGGTGAAACGACAACGCGCGTGACGCCAAGGCGCGCGACGCCCAGGCACACGCCAATCACATCGAGCAGACTATCGGCGGCGCCGACCTCGTGAAAAAGCACGTCGGCTACGTCGATCCCGTGGATCTTCGCCTCCGCCTCGGCAAGATATTTCAGCGCCCGGCGCGCGTCGTCCTTGATGCGATCTTCGTACGGCGCGGCATCGACGATCGCGAGCAGATCCCCGGGCGAGCGGTGTTCGTGGTCGCCGTGGTGATGATGTTCGTGGTCGCCGTGGTAATGATGATCGTGATCGTGGTGATGATCGTGCCCGTGCCCGGAATGATGTTCGTGCGGATGATCGTGATCGTGGTGATGATCGTGGCCGTGCGACGCCGGGTGATCGAGATCTTCGCCATCGACCAAAAAACGCACTTTCTTGCAGGCGAGCGCGCCACGCATGACGCTCGAAACGGTGAGCGCGCCGGGCGGCAGCCCAAGCGCGTCGGCCACCGGCCGCAGTTCGTTCAGATCAAATCCCAGGTCGCACAGCGCGCCAAGCAACATGTCGCCCGACGCGCCGCCGAAGGCGTCAATGTAGAGCGTCGTCACGGCGCGCCCTCCCCGCTTGCCGGCCAGGCAAAATTGCCGCGGTTGATGAGCGAGGCCACGACGGCCGCGCCGTAACCGTTGTCGATGTTGACGACCGACAGCCCGCCCGCGCACGAGTTCAGCATCGACAGCAAAGGCGCGACGCCGCCGAAGTCCGCACCGTAGCCGATGCTCGTCGGCACGCCGATGACCGGCGCGGCGACAAGCCCCGCGACGACGGATGCGAGCGCGCCCTCCATCCCCGCGGCGACGATGATGACCGACGCGCGCCGGAACGCGTCGCGGGCCGCCATCAGGCGATGGATCCCCGCGACGCCGACATCGTGGATGACCTCGACCTCGTTGCCGAAGACGCGCGCGGTGATGGCCGCCTCTTCGGCGACGGGGATATCGGACGTCCCCGCCGTCAGCACGAGCACCGCGCCGCGTCCCTGCCTTGGCATTTCGCCGCGATGCAGCGTTCGCGCGCGGACGGTATGTGTCAGGTCCGGAAAAGCCGCGATCGCGGCGGCGGCCGCCTCGTCGCCGACGCGCGTCGCCAGGATCGGCGCGCCGCGCTCCCGCAGGCGTTCGAGAATGCCGAGGAGATCGTCAACTGTTTTACCTTGGGCGAACACCGTCTCCGGAAATCCGCGCCGGATCAGGCGATGATGATCGAGCTTGGCGAACTCCAAATCTTCGTACGGCATGTTCGCGAGCCGCGTCAGTGCGTCCGCGGGCGTGCGCTTACCGCCGGCGACATCGTTGAGCAGGGCGAGGATTTCTTCGGGCGTCATGATCTTCCGCGTTGTTTGGCGCGACCGAAACGATGCGCGCGCGCCGCGATCATATCCGCGCGGCACGCGCGCGGGCAATCAACGCGGCACGTACCACTCCGGAAGCGGGATCGGCTGGGGATCGCGCATCGCCAGCGTTACGACGAAATACAGCATCGCCGCCGCGACGACGACAAACGCCCAGATTGCCGCGTTTGGGATGTCCGGCGATGCGGGCGCGCCGATTTTTTTGCGGCCGGTCGCAAACCACGCGATAGCACCGGCGATCGAACCTGCGACAAGGCCGATGAGAAAACGGCCGTACAGGTCGATCCCCACCGCGCCCGGCATGCCTGAGGCAATCTTCCAGTCGCCCTCGGGCAGCATGTACCAGGGCACCGGCCAGCCGGCGATCATCGCGAACGTGAAAGCCCAGATGTAGACGATGGTCGCGGCGGACCCGACGATGACGAGACGGCGCGCGTCCATTTACACGCCCCTCGCGAGAACGACGAACAGCCCCGACAGGACGCACGCGATCAGCCCCGCGGCAGCCATCCACGCCGCGATGACGAGCACGCGCCCGGCGCCCGGGCGGAATTCGCCGCGTACCGCGCGCTGCAGAATCACCACCATCGCTACGACGGGCAGAAGCAGCAAGCCGAGGTTTTCCTTGATGTCGAAAAGATTCGCGGCCCAGGGCTCTTGGCGGTCAAGGTAGATCGCGCGCGTGAAGTAGCGGTACGTCGGATACGCCAGAAATCCGGCGACGATGGTGGCGCCAAAAACGATCGCGAGAATGCGCGCGTATGTGCCGCCGCGAAGCGTGTATTTGCCGCGCCGCATGCCGTTTGTCGCCCACAGCGCAAGATGCACCGCGACCGCCGCGGACGCGAACGCGCACACCGCGTGGATCACCACAAGCGGGCGCGCGAGATCTTCGAGAAAAACGGACGGCGGATTCACGGGCGATAATCTAGATGAGGAAAGAGGAAAGAGGAAAGAGGAAAGAGGAAAGAGGAAAGAGGAAAGAGGAAAGAAGATCGACATCGTCAATACGCGCGAGAGCGTGCCAAACGGAGCCGCGACCGTCAGGGAGCGGTCGCCCCGTCCGCGTCCATGAGCCGGACGACGGAAGGCTGACGTCGGCATCGCGTTGCCCGCTCCCCTCGCGGCTGCTACAGATGCGGCGTGCAAAAACGCGCGATCGGCATTCTTGGCGGGACGTTCAACCCGGTGCATTTCGGGCATCTGCACGCGGCCGCCCGCGCGCGCGAGGCGCTCAGCCTCGACGAGGTGATTTTCATCCCAAGTGCCCTGCCCCCGCACAAGCCGTCAAACGGCGCGAGCGGCGCTCACCGCATGGCGATGGTAAGGCTCGCGATCAAGGACGAGCCCGCGTTTTCGGCATCGGATATCGAGATCGCGCGCGGCGGATCAAGTTACACGTTCGACACGCTCACGCAGCTCGCCGCCGCGCGGCCGGATGCGCGATTCGTTTTTTTGCTCGGCACGGATGCGTGGCGCGAAATCGGCACGTGGTATCGTTTCCCGGAGGTGTTGCGTCTTGCGGATTGGGGCGTGCTGCGCCGGCCCGGCGGGCCGATGGAGCCGCTTGCCGTATCGCTCGGCGTCGCGGCCGATACATTCTCGATGGACGCGGACGGCGCGCTCGCGGATCGGTCAACCGGTGCGTGGATTCGCCTGGTCGAGATCCCGCCGCTTGACGTATCGAGCACGCACGTGCGCGAACGTATCCGGCGCGGCGCGCCGATCGGGGATCTCGTCCCCGCGGCGGTCGCGGCGTATATCGAAACGCACGGATTGTATCGAGGCGAATCGCGGGCTTGAGAGGCCGCGGCCCGTCAGCCCTGTTTTGTCGCTTTTTTCGATTCGGGGTGAACCGGAAAAACGGGCGTCGTGCCGTCCTTGTCGAGCTTCTTCTTCCGGATCTTTCCGGAGTGCCGATGCTTTCGCTTGCGAATCGATTCGGTCTGCTTGGTGTTCGAGGCCATGGTCTGCTCCGGCGCGGCCGTCCGCGCATGAAGGTTGCCGCTTTTAGCGGATGCGCCTTCGCCTGTCAAACGGCGGCGAAAGGCGGCGGGCGATCGTCCGCGGGCCGTGGGTCAAAGCGGAGAGCCGGCGCCGGTTTCGCAATATTCGTGGCCTTTCGGCGATTCCGTTTTTGCGTCTAAGATCGTGCCGCATGCATTCGGGTAGCCTTGATACAAATATAGATAACGTGCCGGCGCACGCCACGGGTGTGATCGCGCGCGGGACCGGCGCGTGACCGCGCCGCGTCGATACGTTGCGCTGTACGCGGCGCTGGCGCTCGGCGTCGCGCTGCTGTTTCCGTTTCTGCTGAATCCGAACGACGCCCTGCCCGCCGCCGGCGACGCCGGCATGCGCGCGTGGCTCGACGCGGCGCTATTTGACGCCGCGTTGCGCGCGTCGCTCGACCGATTCGGCGTCATCGCGACGCAAAACCCCTTTGTCGACGGCGGCATGCCCCTTGGCGCGCATCCGTCCGACGGCACCCTCTCGCCGCTGACGCTCGCGCTTTTGCCGCTATCGCCGATCGGCGCGGCCAAATGGAAGACGCTCGCCGCGATCATCGTCGGCACGCTCGCCCTTTTTTCGTTCGCGCGGCGCGCGGGCGCAAGCGCTCTCGCGTCGATCGCCGGCGCGCTCCTTCTGCCCGCGTCGGGGTTCGTGCGCGATCGTGTCGCCTCCTCGCCGCTCGATCTGCAAATTCTCTTCACCGCGCCCGCGTTCGGATACGTGGTCGCCGGCGACGGTCGCTGGACGCGCGGCGCGCTCGCCGCCGCGCTGCTGGCGCTAGGCGCCTATCAGGGCGGATCGCTGGTCCTGTTCGCGCTCGTCGCGCTCATTCTCGCGGCGCTTTTTCGCATGCTGATGCGCCCGGACGAGAGGCGTCCGGCGGGCGCGGGGCTCGGCTGGCTTTTGCTTTTTACGCTGCTGTTCGCGGCCGCGAAGTGGATCCCCGCCTCCGAGCTCTGGACGACCTCCAACGTCCGCGCCGCGGCGCTGGGGCACGCGCGCGACGTCGTCGCCCTGCCCGCGCGCGCCGATGCCCTGTTCGATCTCGTGGCGCCGGGCGGGTTCGGCTGGATCGTTCTGGTGATCGCGACCTTCGCGCTAATCGGCGCGGCGCTCGACGCTAACCGGCGCGGGTGGGGGCTGCTCGCCGCGTCGATGTTCTTTCTGGCGCTCTTGCCCGGCGCGTTTCCCGGCGGCGGCGTGCGCGCCCTGCCGGCGATGCTGCGCCCCATCGCCCGCCCGGATGCGGCGGCGCCGTTTGTCCTGCTCGTCGCGCTCGCGCCGCTTGTGGCCGTCGGACTCGATCGCCTGTCGCGCTGGGATCCGCGCGCCGCGACGTTTGCCGCCGGCGGGCTCGCGGCGCTTGCACTCGTGGCGCATCTGGATCGCCTGCCGCGAACGGCCGCGCCGCCCGAGCCTGTCGAATTGCTCACCTCCGCGCGCACCGATCGCATGACGCAGGTCGCGGTGACGCGCCCTCCGGGAGGCGACCCGCCGGTCTATCTGCATCCGACGCTCTATGTGATGGAAGGCAAGGGCGTGACGAACGCCTTGACCGCATTCCGGGGACCGCAACGCGCCACGCCAAAATACCGGCTTTATTCGCAGGGGCGCGCGGTTCGCTACAACCGGCAACATCGCTCGGAGATCCGCGTGGAGGATCGCCACGGCCGCGTGACGAACGCGCATCTCGGCGCGCGCGTCATTTCGTTCACCGCGACGACCGAGCGCCCGAACGCGGTGGTGGCCGTGAACCGCAACCATGACCGGGATTGGACGGCGAGCCTTGGCCGCGTCGTGCGTCCCCGCGGCATCCTCGGCGTGCGCCTGCCGGTCGCGGGCGAACATCACGTCGTGCTCCGCCACTCGTCCGGCGCCGTGCGGATCGGCCTTTGGATTACGTGGCTCGCGGTCGTGGGTTGCCTGGTGTTTGGGGGGTATCGGTTGAAGCGGCGATATCGTCCGGTCTGAATTTCCGACAACCGTTTCGTCGCCGATAACGCGCCCGGCCCGTCACTCGCACAGACTGTCGCGATGGCCCGCGAGCGCGCCGGGGAAGTCGGTCGAGATGATGTCGACGCCCTCCTCCATCATCGTCGTCCACGCCTGTGGGTAGCCGAGGATGGCGATGATGTCCCGCACACCGAGTGAATCCATGGAGATCGTCGCGCCGACGGACTTGATAAGCGCGACGTTCGCCGCGGACAAGCCCGCCTCGCCATTCAGCTCGATGTGCTCCGGGTCCGGATCGAAGTGGTCGAGAAGCGCCTGCGTCTCGGCGACGGACGCCGTGGGCGGCTGGATTCGGATGTCCGGCGACACGGCGCGCACGCGGTCGAGCTTGGAGAGGTTGCCGGAATAGACGAACGCGCTCGTTTCGAGCCCCAGGTCGATGAGCACATGCATGGCGCCTTCCACCGCGTCGGTTTTCAGATCGACGTACGCCTGCCCGCCGTGCGAGGCGACGAGCTGCATCGCCTCGCCGAATGTCGGCACACGCACGACCTCGTCGATCCACGGGTACATCCAGCGATTCAGTTCGAGGGCCTTGATCTCGGCGAGCGTCATGCCCGAGACGAGGCCGTCGCCGTTTGTCGTGCGGTTGACCGTGTCGTCGTGCATCAGCACGAACTCGTCATCCGCGGTGTCGCGCACGTCCATCTCGACGATCGTCGCCCCGCGCGCAAACGCCTGCTCCATGGCCTGAAGCGAGTTCTCCGGCGCGTAGGTGCTGCCGCCGCGGTGCGCGGAGATAAGCACGTTCGGATAGAGCGGAACGCAGTCGTCGTCGCCCGCGTCGTCGTCCGATGTGTCGTCGTCGGACGAATCGTCATCGGGCGTGTCGTCGTCGGTTTCGTCGTCGTCAGCGGCGTCGTCATCATCGACGGCGGTGTCATCATCCGCACCGGTGTCGTCGTCCGCCGCGTCGTCGTTCGCCGCGCCCGTGTCGTCATCATCGTCACCGCACGAGCACCCCGGCGCGAGCGCGCAAGAAAGGACGAAAAGTATCGCAAGAAACGAGATCCTCAATCCTCGATCCACGATCCTCAATCCTCCCTCACACCATCTGCTCCGGGGCCTGTTTCTTGCGTTCGCGCTTCGCGGCGCCGGTGATGCGATAGCCCCAGTCAAAGCGGATGAACGCGACCATGAGCGCGAAGATCGTGACGAGCGATCCGACGACGAGGTAGTCGTTGTATTCCTCCTTGACGAAGATCGTGCCCTCGCCCACGGGCGGCGTGACGATCGGCTGCAGCGGCAGGCCGTAGCGCATCGCCAATTCGTCGATACTCACCAGGTGGATGATCGGCACGCCGTCGAGCGCGAATCGCGTCATCACCGAATCGATCGCCAGCGACCCGCGCGGCGCCGTCATGTTGAGGCCCGGCTCGTACATGCGCTTGCCCACGCGCGTGCCCACCGACGTGGTGCCTCCGCCGACATTGATGTACGCCTTGATCGGCGCGTCGCCCGCGTTTTCGTAATAGAACTTCATGCGCATCTCGACGCTTTCCGCATACGTCGCCGGGCGGATCATCGGCAGGTCGTTGCGGTCGATGGCCTGGTCGATCAGCCGGCGGCCCTGCTTGGAAAGGCCGAGCGCGCGGTCCTCGACGCCGCCGCGCGACGCCGCGACCGAGCGGAACGTGAACACCTCGCGCTCGAAAAGCCACCGCTCCATGTCGATCCACAGCGCGTTCGTTTCGTTCGCGCCCCACTGCGATCCCGAGGCGCTGGAGATGGCGACCGGGAACAGATCGAGAGTTTGCACCGCGGCGTACGCACAAATGTTGAGCGCCGGAAACGAGCCGGACAATCCAAGCGCGACCGTGTCGCCCTCCTTCACTCCGGCGCGTTCGAGCAGATGAACGATCACCGCGGCGAAGTTCGGATTGACCGACGTCTGCTTGGCTTGCAGATGGCCCGTGTTCGTCGTGACGGGCGACATCAGAACGCCGACCAGGCCCGTCTGCGCCGGGTCGGCCTCCAGATCCGGCTTCCAGCCGCGCTTGAGCTTGTAGGCTTTGACGACCTCGAATGCGTCCTTCGTAAGACGCGACGCCTCGATTTTTTCGCCGTAACGCGGCTGCTTCACCTTTTCCAGACGCGTCTCGATGATCGAAAGGAACGCGATCGACAGGGTCGCGATCAGCGCGAGAACGACGCGGGAAACCTTATGCGGGCGCCAAAAAACCTTCTTCATACCGCGCGAACGTCCATGCCCACGGCGAGGATGAGGATAAGACGCACCGCGACCGACGCCGTGACGAGCGCGGAGACCGTCTCCACCACGCCCTGGCGGTCAAGCCAGATCGCGATGAGGCCGGGGATGATGAAACCGATGACGTCGTAGTCCGTGCCGAGCGGCGCGGTGATGGTGTGCGTCACGGACCGGACGATCATGCCGATGAGGTAGCCGACGAGGATCATCATCACCGTGCGGCGCCGGCCGTAGATGATGAGAATCGACGACAGGCTGTGGACGATGACGAAGGTCACGAAGCCGGCCAGGATCGTCAGAAGGCAATCGACGGGATTCCAGAGATTCAGCGCGATGTAGCCGGGCACGACCATGCCGCCGGCGGCCATGCCGAACATCTCCGTGAACACGAGGCTCAGGATGAGCCCGATGCCGATCGACAATACGAGAAGCTCGCCGCCCATTTCAGTCCTCCTTGGGGGCTTCGCGATTCTTGAAGAAGCGAACGATCTCGAGCCCGATGCCGCCGATGTTCCCCATGCCCATGACCAGCGCGGTTTTCGGGATGAGGCCGATGACCGTCTCGAAGATCTCCTCCACGCGCAAATCCTCGGCGAACACGATCTTGCCGATATCCACGCCGCCCTTGACCGCCTCGCGCGCGAAGATGTAGGTGCCCGTGCCGACAAGGACGATCTTGTCCGGAGGCGTCCATTTGGCCACGACCTGCCCGAGCTGGCGCGAGCGATCCGGGCGGTCGCTTCGGCAGTTGAAGATCGCGATGCGCGTTTTCATGCGCGGGTGCTTGCCGATCGCCAGGTTCCAGATTTGCTCGGTCGATTCCGGGTCGTTGGCCGCGAAGCCGTTCACGAACACCAGATCGCGCCCGAAAAAGTGGATCGGGTGCTCGGTCATCGCGCCCGGGTCGGGATTGAGCTTCCACATGCCGCGAATCGCCGTTTCGCGGTCGACGCCAAGGTCCTTCAGAACCGCCAGCGAAAGCGCCACGTTGTCCGGGTGCTCGGTGTAGGAGAAACCGGCCAGGTCGTCCACGGTCACGGACGAGATGTCCTCCTCGCCGATCGCGACGAATTGCGACTTGCGCTCGTCGGCCGCCGCCTTGAACACGTCCACGTGACGGCGGTCGGATGTAAACATCTTTCCGCGAATCGGCGTCATGCCCGCCAGCGCCAGCGCGACCTCGCGCTCGCCCGGGCCCATGACATCCAGATGATCCTCGCGCGCGTTCGTGACCACGCCGTGCGTCGCGCGGATGAACTTCGACTCGCACAGATATTGCAGATCGGGTTGTAGCGCCATGCACTCGACGACAAGCGCCTTCGACTTGTTCGCCGCGGCCGCCGCGACGATGCGGATCTGCTCGATGACATTCGCGCCCGACGGGCGAAATACGGGCACCTCCCGCCCGTCCGGAAAGATCATGCGCGCGAGCGTTCCCGTGGTTTTCGCGCTCGTGCGGATGCCGGCCTCCCGCAGGCCCGCGGCGATGAGCCGCGTGACGCTGGATTTTCCTCGCGTGCCGTTGACGTGAATCCGGATGGGAACGCGGGAAAGCGTCATCTTGTGCCGCACGTATTCCCAAAGCCCTGCCGCCACGACGAGCAACGTCAGGATCAGAAGAAAATCGTACGTGCCGATGACGTGCTTCAAAATCCGCCCAAATGCCGCCGCCGCCGAAGAATTCGACGACGCCGCGCGAGGCTGGCGCGGTCATCGCGTGACGCGCGCGGAGTTTCGGCAAATCGCCCCACGCGGTCAAGGGTCGATCGATGCGCGCACGTCAAACCACCGGCGGCCGGCCGCGGCGCGCGGCCCGAATTCACGGGCCTCGGCCGCGCGCGATTTCAGCAGCCGCAGGACGATCCGCAAGCGTCATCGTCGTCATCGTCGCCGCCTCGGCCGGGCGTATCGTCATCGTCGGCGGCGTCATCGTCCGCGGCGTCATCGTCCGCGGCATCGTCGTCGCCGGGATTCTCTCCGGAACAATCGGAGATGTACGCACCGGGCGTCACGGATGATTCCTGCCACGTTTCCGACAGGTTTTCGCTGGTTTCGTCCTCGAAGACGGTGCCGAAATCGTCGGCCTCATCGTCGTTCGGCGGCCGGGGGCAGCCGTTGCACGGAACGCGAATGGGCTCGATCCCTTCGCTCGCGTCGCATCGCTGAAAACTCTTGTCCACGGCGTGAGGCGTGCTTTTCACGCGGTCCTGCGTCGCGACCGATTGATCTTCCTGATACGTGCCCGGGACGGCATCCGCGTCCGGGCCGTCGATCTCGACGCCGGTCTTGTCGATGAAGCCGGAGCGATCGCCGAAGCTGGCGATGTCGCAATCGCACACGAGATCGGTATTGCCGTCCCAACGGTAAATCGCGACCGCCGGTCCGGATTGACCAAGATGCCCCTGCCCGCCGACCGATCCGGCAAACGCCTCCTCGAGTTCGGGAATCAGGTCGCTCCCGTCACCGTCTTCGTACAACTCCCAATCGGGATCGACGCCGTATTTGGCGCGAAACGCGTCCGATCCGCCGAGCGCGATCGTCCACACATCGCCCGGTTGAATGATCGTTCCGGCCGGGAACTTCGCGTTGAAATATCCGCCCGCGCCGGAGTTCGTATCGACGCTGCCGTTCTGCTTCACGACGCCGTAATAGAGATTGCTGTTCGACAGGTGCAGTGTCGACAGATCGAGCGCGGTGTCTTCGTAATCGAAAAATCCGAGCGCCGCGTTCGGGTTCAGGATCTCGACGAAATCGTCCGAGCCGCCGAGCACCACGAGTTCGGTCAAGAGCGGACACAGAATCTCGTCAAAGTCCGGCGGCGGAATCGTTGTCGTCGTCGGCGACGTTGACGTGGTCGTCGTGGTCGTCGTGGACGTTGTCGTCGTCGTCGACGACGTGGTCGTCGTGGTGGTTGTGACGGTCGTTGTCGTCGTCGACGTCGTCGGTATGATCGTTGAGGTGGTGGTCGTCGTTGGCTGCGTCGTGGAGGTCGATGTCGTCGTCGTTGTCGAACTAGTCGTCGTGGTCATCGTCGTTGTCGTGGTCGTCGTGGTCGTGGTCGTCGTTGTCGTGGTCGTTGTTGTGGTGGTTGTGGTTGTCGTTGTCGTCGTTGTCGTTGGGCATATATCGCCGTACGCACGCAGCATGAAATTGCCGCCGACGTAAGGCGTCGCGGTCACGCCGTTTCCCACGTAACTACGCTCGGTGAAAGAACCCGTCGTGTCCGTACCGACGCCCGTGTTCTGGTTCGGCGCGAGCAGGCGCACGCCGACGCACACCTCGCCCTGCGCCAGTTTGTCGAGATATCCGTCAAACAGGAGTTCGGCCTCGCAAAGATCCATCGTGACCCATTCCCCGTCGGCCGGCACGAACGGGTGCGAAACGAACCGCGGACTGATGACGGGGTCAAAGCCCGTGTCGGCGTAATAGATGACGAACTGAACGGGATCGCCGCCGCTCGTGGCGCCGAAAAATCCCTTCACGCCGCTGACGTAATACGGCTTGGTCGTCGGATTCACGCACGTGATGTATTCGGCGCCGGCCACGCTTGCCGTGGTGTAGGTTTCCGATCCGCCGTCGTCTTGCAACCATTCCTCGATGCCGCCGGCGCAATCCCCGGAAACGCAGACGTTATCGACGCCCCAGAATCCGGCGCCGAAATCGTCCGTCTGATAATTCCATTTCAGGCGAACGTCGTTTTGCCCGTCGGCCGTCGCCGAAATGTCGAAATCGAAGCTCGAAACGTCGTCCGCGGTGAGCGTTACGATGTCGTTGTAAACGACGCCGCCGCTCGAGACCGACGGCGTTCCGTAAGCGTCGTAGCCCGGAATGAAAAATTCGCCGAAATAGCTGTTGAAGCGAAGCCGCGTATTCGAAATTTCGGAGCAATCAATGACGCTCGAAATCAAGTCCGTATCCGCGAGATAGCCGAGATAATGAAGGTTGTTCACCGACGCGAAATTTTCGAACATGTTCGAAAGATTGCCGTAGAGAAACCCGTCGTATCCCTGCCAGGTCTTCTCGCCGCCCAGATTGTCGATCACCGACCAGTCGCCCGGGATGCCGTCCGGGTTGAAGTCGAAATCCTCCCAGAGCACGACGCGGGCCTGCGAGGGGACCGCCAAGGCAAGAACCACCAGATAAGCGGATGCCACAATCGAAATGAACCGGCGCATATCGCAACCTCCGAACAAACGTCCCGACGACGATGAGAATCACATCGCCGTGAACCCTACGTCGAAGCCCGACGAATTGGCCAGAGAAATTCTTGCGTGTTTGCTTACAGTTCGGGCGATCGCGCCGCGGATTTCGGTTGGAAGGGAATCTCAAGCGCGGCGCAAAAAGACTGCGTCACGAGCAGGAAACCCGCAGGATAGATCTCGTAATAGTCTCGAAACTCATCAAGGAATCCAAGCGGCGCGGTAAGAACGAGCATGGGAACCGCCATCGCGAGCGCATGCCTGAGGAATACCGGCTTTTCTTTCCACCGGTGGAATAAGGCAAGCGCGAGCACGCCGATCGTCACGACGACCGTCGCTCCGTAGTTTTGCGTCCACAGGTAGAAGATGTTGTGGTCGAATAGATGAAACTCGACGCCCGCGCCGGAATTTTCGCGGAAGATCGCCGAGAGGATCGCGCGAACGGCGACAAACACGACAGCCATGCCGGCGAGATGAGCGCGCATCCATTTTTTCCGGCGCGTGTCGTTTCGGTATTGAAGCCAGAACACGAATGCAAAAAGGACGACCGTTTCCTTGACGAACAGCCCGACGACGAACACCGTCCAGAAAAGAGGCATGTTCCGCCGATGCAAGGCGACAAGTCCCAACGTCATGACAAACAACAAAGGAAAGTCGTACACGTAGCTGTAGTAGCGGAACATGATCGGCAGGCACGCCACGCCGATCGCCGGCGCAAACAGCGCGACGCGCGGCGTCACGTCGTAGAGATCGAGCATCAGCCGCCGCAGCGCGAACGCAAAGCCGACGAGCGCCGCGTAGAGGACGAGGATCCCCGCGAGATACTCCGCCTGATAACCCTGCTGAAACCGCCAGAGCGACAATTTACGAAAGCCGTTGTCGGACGAATTGTTCAGAATCGCGAGAAGCCGGTCAAAGGTTCGATTCGCCGCCTCGGGGTCGATGCCGGGGCGGATGACCGACGCGACGCCGCGAATCACGGCCGGCGTCAGCGCGCGCATGACGTAAGGCTTTTTTGCCTTGCCCTGCACCATCGCCAGATAGTTCGCCGAAGCGAACCCTTCGATGCCCGGATTCGTGAGCCACACGCACAGGATCGGCATCGCGACGGCCGCGTAGAGTGCGAAGATGAAAAACGGCGCGATCGGCCGCGAGGGCGCGGCGCCGCGTCGATCCGCGAGCCTCGTCGGGACGGCGGTGTCGCCGCCGGAATCATTATCGCGCGTTGAACTATCGGGAACGTTCACGCCCGGCGCTCCCACGCTGTCGAACACGAATTTTCGGTGCGCGCGACGACGGTCGTTTCATGTCATGGCGCGACAATGCGCGCGCCCGCGACCCGCCGCTCTCCCTGGGCTACCCTCGAAATCAAGCCGCGAGTCTATCACGATTTAAAAAGTGCGAGCACGCCGCGCGTTGACATCGCGCAAGGCGCCTGCCTGAATGCGTACGCCCATTAACGAGACGGAACGTGCCCGGTGACCCGCGTATCCCTAATCCGCTGCGTCGATTACGACCTCGACCGCGTCATGACCGCGCTTGCCGAAGCGCTCGCGCCGCTCGGCGGCATCGGCGCGTTCGTTGCGCCTGGCGAGCGCGTGCTTTTGAAGATCAACATGCTGCGCCCCGCGCCGCCGGAGGCGGCCACGACGACGCACCCCGCCGTCGCCATCGGACTGGCGCGGATGGTCCGCGACGCCGGTGCGACGCCCGTCATCGGCGATTCGTGCGGCGGCGCGAAGGCGTATGGGCTGTCGGCGACCGCGCTCGAGGAATGCGGCATCGCGCCGCTGGCGCGCGAGCACGGGATCGAGACTGTCGTCTTCGAGACGGCGGGCGCAACGCGGATCGACGTGCCGAATGCGCGCTTCCTTCACGAGATCTACGTGTCGAACGCGGTGCTCGCGGCGGACGCGATCATCAGCGTTCCGAAACTGAAGACCCACGTCGAAACGCACATCACCGGCGCGGTGAAAAACATGTTCGGCGTGCTGCCGGGGGCTTACAAGCTTTCGCTGCACCGCCGCGCGCCCGGGCCGATCGACCTCGGCAATGCGCTCCTCGATATCTACGGCCGGATGAAGCCGCGCCTTTGCGTCATGGATGCGATCCTTGCGATGGAGGGCAAAGGGCCGAGCTGGGGCAAGCCCAAACACGTCGGCGCGGTTTTGGCGTCCGCGGACGGCGTGGCGCTCGACCACGTCGCGTCGCGCCTTGTCGGCCAGGACCCGATGACCGTGACGACGATTGCCCCGGCGGCGCAGCGCGGCATCGGCGAAAACGACGCGGCGAAGATAGAGATCGTCGGCGAAACCATCGAGGCGTTGCGTCCGAAGGACTTCAAGCTGACGAGCAACGCGGTGATGCGCGCGGCGCCAAAACCGCTTCTCAACATCATGAACAATCATTTCTTCCACGTGCGCCCGCGCTGGAACGAGCCCGGTTGCGAGCTTGCCGGCGATTGTGAGCGCGCCTGCCCGGTCGATGCGATCACGATCGCGAACCGCCGCGTCGCCATCGACATGAAGACGTGCATCGACTGCATGGCCTGTTACATGGTCTGCCCGAACGACGGGATCCACCTGAACAAGTCGATCGTCGCGCGGGTGTTGTCAGCGTAGGGGAAGGCGGCGTGTCGGCGCCCGTGCCCATGCCCGTGCCCGTGCCCGTGCCCGTGCCCGAAGGAATAGACGGAAATGCAGAAAGGCGGAAAGTCTGGAAGGTCACGGCAAGCGCCGAGCGCCGAGGTTCGAGTGCCGAGTGTCGAGCGCCGAGGGTCAAGTGTCGAGCGCCGAGCGCCGAACGTCGTTTCGCGCGTCGTAATCGCGGGTTTTCGCGATTCGTCATCCTGAGCGAAGCGAAGGATCCGGCCGGCCCCTGCTGACGGCCTCGCTGCAACCGATGCGGAGCCAGATCCTTCGGGTCGCTGCGCTCCCCTCAGGATGACAACTCGCTGCGCTCCCCTACGGATGACGAGTCGCGCGTCGACGGCTTCGACGTCCGCTCATCAAAAAAAAAGCCGCCACACCCTTAACGACGCGATCGACCTCCTCTTCCGTCATCGACGGATGATTCGGCAGGCTGAGCAGCGTCGCGGCGGCGCGTTCGGCGACCGGGAAGCTCGCGCCCTCGGCGTATCGGCGATACGCCTCGACCTGATGAACCGCGACGGGATAATGCGGCTTGGCCTCGATGCCGTGCGTCGCCAGGTGCGAGGCGAGGGCGTCGCGGCGCGCCGCGCGGATGACGACGTTCAGCGGCGCGGTTTCGGCGCCCGGAGGCGAGTCGAGAAACAACAGGTCGCCGGTGCCCGCCAGCCGCTCGCGGTACGTCGCCTCGATGCGGCGGCGCTTTTCGATCCACTCCGGCAGGCGCGCCAACTTCGCGCGAAGGATCGCCGCCTGCATCTCGTCCAGGCGGCTGTTGGATCCCGGCAGGTGCGCGAACCCGGCGAGATCGGCGCTCGCCGTGATGCCGCCTCGCCCGTGATCCGCCAGATGGCGAACGCACGCGGCGAGGTCCGCGTCATCCGTGACGACGACGCCCGCGTCGCCGAACGCGCCGAGCGACTTGGCGGGGAACAGGCTGAACGCGCCGGCTTTGCCGAACGTGCCGGCGTGCCGGCCGCCGATGCGCGCGCCGTGCGCCTGCGCCGCGTCTTCGATGACCGCAAGGCCGCGCGAAGACGCAAGACGCGCGATTTCGCCGAGCGGCGCGGGATATCCGTAGAGATGGACCGGGACGATCGCGCGCGTGCGTTCGTTGACGGCGGATTCGACCGCTGCCGCGTCGAGTTGAAGCGCGGATTCGGTGACGTCGACAAAGCGCGGTGCCGCGCCGCAGAGCAAAATGGCCTCCGCGGTGGCGACGAACGTCATCGCCGGGACGATCACCTCGTCACCCCGCCCGACACCCGATGCGGCAAGCGCGAGCGCCAGCGCGTCCGTGCCGTTGCCGACGCCCACGGCGTGCGCCGCGCCCGTGTACGCCGCAAACTCGCGTTCGAATTCCGTCGCCTCTGGCCCCTTCACAAAACGGCCGGAGGCGAGCACGCGCGCGATCGCCGCATCGATTTCGGCGCGAAACTCGGCGTATTCCGCACCGGGCCGCGAAAGCGGAATGTCGATGGTGTGCGTCAATATCCGATCCCGTCCGCGCGGCCGACGGGGCGCGCGGGGTTGCCCGCGACGACCGTGCCCGCCTCGACGTCGCGCGTGACCACCGCCCCCGCGCCGATGACCGCACGCTCGCCGATGACGATGCCCGGAAGGATCGTCGCGTTCGCGCCGACGATCGCGCCGTCGCGCACGTCCGCGCCGCGCAGGTTTTTGCGCACGCCCGGATAAGTCGGGTATTTCGCGTTGGTAAAACACGCGCGCGGCCCGACAAAGACGCCGCGCCCGATGTGCGTGTATTCGGGGATATAGACCATCGAGTGGATGCGAGCGTGGTCCTCGACCATCACATCGCGTTCGAGCACCGCGCCCGATCCGATCGACACACCGTCGCCGATGCGGCAGCCCTCGCGGATAAGCGCGTGGTGCCCGCAGAAAAAATCGCGCCCGATCGTGACGCCGGCGTAGATCACCGCGTGTGACCGGATGCGCGCGCCCTCGCCGATTATCGTTTCGCCCGCCTTCCCGTCGCGCGGCGGCTGACCGATGACGGCGAACGGACCGATGTCGGGCGCGCCGTCGATGCGAACGTTGTCGAGAATCCGTGCGGTTAGGTCCATGGCGCGCCGGGCGCTACATCGCGCCGACGGCGGCGCGCGGGCTCAGGTGGCGCCCGGCCTCAAGCAGGCGCTCGACGGTGCGCGTCACCGCGAGCGCCTCCGCGCCGCCGGTTCGCGGATCGGTTCGATCGCGGACGCATTCGAGAAAATGCCGGCATTCCACGCCAAGCGGTTCCTCCATGCCGCCCGCCGCTTCGATCGCGTCGACCGGCGCCCCCAGGGCGTCGAGTAAACGGCCATCGAGCGCCTCGATATCCGCATCCGCGCCCGCGTTGTTTTCGTACAGATCGACGCGGTGCGCCGCGGCCGTTTCGTCGTAAACCGCGACGCGGCGCTCGCCCACAACAATCAGGCGGCGTGTTTTGGTCGGCGCGAGCCACGACAGGCGGATGGAGGTCCGCACGCCGCCGGCGAAATCCATGCCCACGTCGGCCACGTCGGCGAAGCGGGCGTCGCGCTCGCGCGAGATCAAGCCCGAAACCCCGCTCGGCTCCCCGCCGAACCAGGACTGAAAAATCGCGACATCGTGCGGCGCAAGCGCCCACACGACGTTCATATGCTTGCGGCGCGTGTTGAGATTGACGCGGCGCGAATGGGCCGCGCGCACGGATCCCAATTCGCCGGCGGCAATGCGTTCGCCGAGCGCGTTGATCATCGGGTTGTACAGATAAGTGAATCCCGCCATGAACACGCGGCCGCCGCGGCGGGCGGCCTCGGTCAGCCGAAACACGCCCTCGACGTCGAGCGCGACGGGCTTTTCGACAAAAAGATCCTTGCCCGCCGCCAGCACGCGCAGGCCGGTCTCGACGTGCAGGCCCGGCGGCAGCGCCAGCATCACCGCGTCGATGTCCGGAGCGGTGACGATGTCGTTGAGGCTCGCCGTCGTGCGGACGCCGGGAAAGGCGTTACGCAAGGCGGCAAGGCGCGCCTCGTCAAGATCGCAAACGGCGGCCACGGCGCCCGAATCAATCCGCAGCAGATTGCGGACAAGGTTCGGACCCCAATAGCCCGCGCCGACAACGGCGACGCGCGGCCACGGAAGACTCGTCATATTGGCGATACTAAAGGAAGGCCACGCAACGTTTCAACTCGGAAGCGACGCGGCGAACGTCCTCGTCACGCATTTTTTCGTGGCATGGCAGCGCCAGGGATACCTGCGTCAGGCGGCGCGATACGCCCGGATGCGCGGGAATTTCGGCGCCGCCCGATGCAAAAACGGGCGAATCGGAGAGCGACCGCGCGGGGACGGCCGCCTCGATATCGGCTTCGGCAAGCGACGCGACAAGCCCGTCCCTGAGGCGCGCGTCGCGGCAATGGACGGCAAAAGTCTGGTGATTCCATTCCACGCCCGGCAATTCCTCCGGCAGGGCGATCTCCGGCGTTTCAGCCAATTCCTGGCGGTAAATCTCTCCCACGTGCCGGCGCGCGGCGACGATTTCCTCGATGCGCCGCGCCCCGTCGAGCGCGAGAGCGCACGAAATCTCCGGCAGGCGCAGATTCAGGCCGACGCCGGTCGAGATGCTGTCGCCCGGCACGATGCCGTGGTCGGAAAACGCCCACGCCTTTTTGTAAGTGGCTTCCGAGGCCGTCAAAAGCGCGCCGCCGTCGCCGGCGGTGACGAGCTTTCGCGGGTGAAAACTGAGGATGCCAAGGCCGCCTTGCGCGCCAAGCGGGCGGCCGTTGACGCGCGTTCCGTACGCGCACGCCGAATCCTCGACGACGCGATATCCGCCGTCTCGCGCCAGTCCCTGGATGTCCGCAAGGCGCGCGGGCCGGCCGAACTGATGCACGACAATGACGGCGGCAAGGCCGCGTACCAACGCGAGCGCGTCCGGGTCGATTTGAAAATCACCGGCGACATCGACGAAGACGGGCGTCGCGCCGAGATATTTGACGGCGTTCGCCGTCGCGACGAATCCATAGTCCGGCACGGCCACGCGGTCGCCCTCGCCGACGCCCGCCGCCGCCAGCGCGGCGACAAGGGCGACGGTCCCCGAGGAGTACGTGACGGCATACGGCACGTCGAACGCGCGGCAAAGTTCGGCCTCGAGTTCGACACGCGCGCGCCCTTTGACGAGCACCCCCGAGTCGAGAATTTCCCCGATACGCGCCGGCAGGCTGGCGGAAAACGAAGGGTGCGCCAGGCGAATGGGCTCGCGGCCGCTCGAATCATTTGGCATGGGCGCGGTACCAGTCGATCGTTTTTTTCAGGCCCGATCGCAGATCGACGCGCGGCTCAAAGCCCAAAAGGCGCCGGGCCTTGTCGATGTTCGGCGAGCGGTCCTTCACGTCGGCGCCGAAATGCGTCTCGTCGCGCAATGCCGACCGGCCGTCGACGAGTTTCAGGATGATATCGGCCAATTCGCGCACGGAGACATCGTTTTCGGGATTGCCGACGTTGATCGCCTCTCCCGCGATGTTTTCGGCGACAAGCGACGCCATCGCCGCGTCGACGAAATCGTCGAGATAACACCACGCGCGCCGCTGCCGGCCGCCGCCGTGAACGACGACGTCCTGCCCGTAGAGGGCGGAAAGAATCATGTCGTGCACCGCGCCGTCGCCGGTCTGCCCGGGGCCAAACACGTTGAACGGGCGAAGGCTCGTGACATCGACGCCGTTTTGACGTCCCCACATGAACGCGGCCTTCTCCGCCGCGATCTTCGAGACCGCGTACACCCAGCGCGGCTCGGCGTAATGCCCCGCGACAAGGGCGTTGTCCTCATTCGCGTTACGCGCCTTGTCGCCGTAAACCTCGCTCGTCGAAAAATAGATGAGGCGTTTTGGCGGCGAGGACTCGACCGCGTCCAAAAGGTTCATCGTGCCGCGCAAATTGACGCGCATGACGTCGTAGGGCGCCTCGTAGTAGCGCGGTACGCCGGCGATCGCCGCCAGGTGCAAGATGACGTCAGCGCCCGCCGCCGCCTCCGTGAGCGACGCGCGGCTGCCCACATCGCCGCGAACGACGTGGAGGCGCGCGGCGACCGGCCGATCGAGGAAACGCAGGCTGTCGCGCGCGAAATTGTCGAAAACCGTGACGTCCCAGGTCTTCGAGGCGCGCGCCGCGATGGCGGCGCCAAGGAACCCCGCGCCGCCGGTGATGAACAGCCGGCCGGCGCTCTTGCGCGTTTGGTCGTCGGGCATGCGCGGAGTGTTCCTTAGCGGGCTTTTCCTTGTCAATCGCCTTGGCGGGTTTTGCGCCCGCAATTCGCTGTGATAGCTTCGAGGCATGCGTTCCGCCCTGCGAGACTCGCGCCGGCGCGTCGTTTTCGTCCACCCGTCACCCGGCGGCGGCGACCTTTTCGACAAGCTGGCGCAGTCGGATCTGCCGCCGCTCGGCGCGCTTTACGCCGCGCGCAGGCTGCTGGACGCGGGTCACGCCGTTTCCGTTTTCGACCTCAATCGTGAGGGCGAACGCGAACGCTTCATGCGCGAGTGGCCGTCGATGGACGCCGACGTGCTCGCCTTCGGCACGCTCGCGCCGTGCGCCGATTCGATCCTGAAACTCGCCGGATGGGCGCGCGGCGCGGCCAAACGCCCCGCGACGATCCTGGCCGGCGGCAACGACGCCACCGTGCGCCCGCGCGTGTGGGCCGATACGAACCTGTTCGACGCGGTGATCGTCGGGGAGTCGGACACGACGATCGCGCGCGTCGTCGAGAGCGCGCCGGAGATCGCGGCCCAGCCGGGTGTGATGCCGCGCGGGGCGGACGTACCGCCGCTGCCGGCGCCGATTCGCGCGGACGACGCACCCTTCCCCGCGCGCCGGCTGGTCGCGCTGAAGGCGTATCGCGGCGGACCGGCCTACAAACGCCGGCGGCACAGCACCAGCATCTACACGCATCGCGGTTGCGCCTACACGTGCACGTTCTGCGAGCAGGGTTCGGAGGCCGGGCCGATGCGCTTTCGGTCCGCGGCGAGCATCCTCGACGAGGTGCGCGAAATCCGCCGCGATCACGGCATCCACGACATCCGCTTCATCGACGACGTGTTCATGATCCACAAGCGCATCACGCGCGATTTTTGCGAGCTGGCGCTTTCCGAAGGCGAGCGATTCGACTGGATGTGCTGCAGCCGTATGGATCTCATGGACGCGGACCTGTTGAAGCTGATGCGCCGCGCGGGCTGCTACCGCATCGAGCTTGGCGTGGAGTCCGGCAACGACCGCGTTCTCGATTTCACGAAAAAGGGCGCCAACGTGCGCCAGGCGTTCGACGCGATGAAAAACGCGCGCGCCGCGGGCATCGAGGTGATCGCCAACTACATCCTGGGCTTCCCGACCGAAACGGAATCCGAAATGCGCGAAACGATCGACACGTCGATCGCGGTCGATTCGGATTTCGCGATCTACTTCATATTTCGCCCGTTCGCCGGCGCGAAGATGACGCGCGACCTCGACCTTTCCTGGGATACCGGCGCGGACAATTTCCGGGACGCGTCGCCGCACTACCGTCTCTCGACGGAAGGCGTGCAGGCGCTCGTTGACGAAGCCTACGGCCGATTCTACTTCCGGCCCCGTTTTGTCCTGAAACGGCTGTTCGTGCGCCGGACGTGGTGGGTGAACCTCGAACTCGCGCGACTGTCGATTCTGCATCTGTGGCGTCGCGCGAAATCGTGGATTCGGCCTTTTCCCTCACCGCGAATCGGCTCGGCCCAGGTATAATTCGCGGAGCGAAGCGCCGCTTTTCCGTCAAAGGGGGTTTGAGATGGAATACGGATGGGAAGTTCATCTGACCGAATCGTTTGACGTTGCCGTCGAGCGCGTCACCGCGCTGCTTGCCGAGCAGGGCTTCGGAATCCTGACGCGCATCGACGTGGATGCGACGCTCAAAAAGAAGATCGGCGTCGATTTTCCACGCTACGCGATCCTCGGCGCGTGCAATCCGAAGCTCGCGCATCGCGCGCTCTCGGGCGATCCTCACGTTGGCTTGTTGCTGCCTTGCAACGTCGTCGTGCGCGACGCGGGCAACGGAACGACGGCCGTCGAGATCGCCGATCCCGCGGCGATGTTCAAGATCGTCGACAATCCCGATGTGGCGCCCGTCGCCGAGGAAGCCGCAAAGCTCCTGCGTACGGTGTTTCACGCCCTGCAACCGAACTGACCGGGAGCGCGACCGCGCTGTATGTTCGTTCTCGTTCTGAACTGCGGTAGCTCCACGGTCAAATACCGCCACTTTGAGGCGAGGCGCGGCACGCCGCGCGAAATCGACGGCGGCATCGTCGAGGTCGAGGGCGAACACGAGGACGCGGTCGCGCAAGTCCTCGCAAGCCTTTCCGCGCGCGTCGATGCGATCGGCCATCGCGTCGTGCACGGCGGATCGAAGTTCACGCGGCCGACGGTGATCGACAAGGACGTGCTGCGTACGATCGAGGCGCTTTCGCCGATCGCGCCGCTGCACAACCCGCCCGCCGTCGCGGGCATCCGGCGCGCGCGAAAGCTCGGCGTGCCGATGGTGGCGGTGTTCGACACGTCGTTTCACGCCACGCTGCCGCCGGTGGCGTACCGCTACGCGCTGCCGCCGCTTGAGACGGCGGGCGAGACGATCCGCCGCTTCGGGTTCCACGGCATCTCCCACCAATACGTCTGCGAGGAATACTCCAGGCGCGCGCGACGCAAGAGGCCGACGATCGTCACGCTGCACCTGGGCAACGGCGCATCTGCCTGCGCGATCAAAAACGGCGTAAGCGTCGATACGTCGATGGGCTTTTCTCCCCTCGAGGGCTTGGTGATGGGCACGCGTCCCGGCGATGTTGACGCGGAGATCGTTCTTCGCCTTATCCGTGACGGGCGGAGCGTGGACGAAGTGGATCGTCTTCTGAACAGGGAGTCCGGCTTGCGTGCGCTCGGCGGCACGAACGACATGCGCGAGCTGCTCGCCCGCGACGATGACGACGCGCGCTTTGCGATCGACGCGTTCTGCTATCGCGCGGCCAAATACGTCGGCGCGTATCACGCAGCGCTCGGCGGCGCCCAAGCGGTGGTGTTCACCGCCGGCATCGGCGAGCGCTCGGCCGCGATCCGCGCGCGCATCGTGTCGCATTTGAAGGCGCTTGGGTGCGTCATCGACAAGCGGCGAAATGCCAAGGGCGACGGGCGTATCAGCACGGACGGCTCGCGGCTTGCGGCCTGGGCGATTCCGACCAACGAGGAGTTGCTCATCGCGCGCCGGACCGTCGAAACCTTGGGGGACCAACGATGAAACGCACGCGATTCGCAAACGACGACGAGGCGTACGCCGCTTGGAAAAAGGGACACGGCCCGATCCGCCACGGCGCGAAAACCCGCGCGCGTGTCGCGGACCTCATGCGCCTATTCCCGAAAACGCACGACGGCCCGTCGATCGGAGAGGCGCTTGTCGCGGCCGACCGCTTAACGAGCGCCGCGATGTGGCTGACCGTGCACGACACGTACGCGCGCAACGTCCATCTCGACGGGCGCACGCTCGCCTCCGGCGATTTCAAGGACACGCCCGAGGGCCACACCGGAAGCGCGCTCAACATCATCCCCGCGTACGTCGGCTACCTGCTCGCGAACATGATCACAGGCGACACGCGCGGGTGGGTCGCCGAGCAGGGCCACGCGGTCAGCGGTATCGATTGCGTGAATGTGCTGGTTCGCAACATCACGCCGGCGTTCAAACGGTACACCGTGGACGACGCCGGGCTGACGCGCTTTGTGCGTGATTTCTACAACTACGGCGTCACGAAAAACGGCGACGCCGCGAGCCCGCGCGGCAGTCACGTCAACCCGAATACCGCGGGCGGCATCCTGGAAGGCGGCTATCTCGGCTTCGCCGGGCTCGAATACGTCCACATGCCGCTGCCGGGCGAGAAGCTCGTCACGTTCCTGTCCGACGGCGCGTTCGAGGAGCAGCGCGGGCCGGACTGGGCGCCGCGGTGGTGGCGGCACGAGGACTGCGGGCTGGTCGCGCCGATCATGATCATGAACGGCCGGCGCATCGACCAGCGCTCCACAATGGCGATGGCCGGCGGCACCGACTGGCTCGCCAGGCACCTGCGCCTGAATCATTTCGACCCGATCGAAATCGACGGCGGCGATCCGGCCGCGTATGCGTGGCTGATCCTGGAGATGGAGCGCCGCCTTGCCGGCGCGCCGCGCGCGTATCCCGTGCGTCTGCCGTATGGGCTTGCGGTCGTGGAGAAAGGATTCGGATTTGCCGGCGCGGGCACGAACGCGGCGCACAATCTGCCGATCGGATCGAAGATGAACGCGGAGGCGATCGAGGCGTTCAACCGCCACACCAAACGCCTGCACGTTCCGGCGGAGGATCTGTCCGACGCGGTCGCGACGTTTCGCAAGCACCGGCGCCGGCCGATCGAGCGCGATCACGCGCTGGCCACGCGCGACGTGTCGCTAAAGAAAAAGCCCGCGCCGAAATTCAAAAAGCCGGGCGAAATGGCGGCGCCCATGCGCGCGATCGACAACACGTTCACCGAAATTTGCCTCGCCAATCCGCACCTGCGTCCGCGCATCGGCAATCCGGACGAGATGCGCTCGAATCGCCTGGACCGCACGCTCGACACGTTCAAGCACCGCGTCACCAGCCCGGAGCCGGGCGTCGCGGAGGACGTTCACGGCAAGGTCATCACCGTGCTGAACGAGGAGGCCGTCGCGTGCGCCGCGCTCGGCAACAAGGGCGGGATCAGCCTCGTGCACAGCTACGAGGCGTTCGCGGCGAAGATGCTCGGCATCGTGCGACAGGAGATTATCTTCTCCGCGCACTGCCAGGAGATGGGACGGCCGCAGAAATGGCTGTCGGTGCCGCTCGTCCTCACGTCGCACACGTACGAGAACGGCAAGAACGAGCAGTCGCATCAGGACCCGGTCGTCTGCGAGGCGCTGATGGGCGAGGCCGCGCACGTCTCGCGCGTGCTGTTTCCCGCGGATTACAATTCCGCCGCCGCGTCGATCGCGGAGGTGTACAACACGCGCGGGCGCATCTTCACGCTCGTCGTGCCCAAGCGCGAGCTGCCGGTGGTGTTCGACGCACGCGACGCAAAACGCCTCGTGCGCGAGGGCGGCATCGTCGTGAAGCAGGCGAAAAAGCCGCGCATCGTCCTGACGGCGATCGGCGCGTATCAGTTGCAGCAGGTACTCAAGGCGTCATCGGAGCTTGACGCGCGCGGCATCGCGCACAACGTCGTGTACCTCCTGGAGCCGCGCCGTTTCACCGAACCGAAAGATCGGCACGAGGCGAAAATCTGCCACACCGCCGAAACGCGCGACCGCTTCTATCCTCCCGCCGTCCTGCCGCGCCTGTTCGTGACGCACACCCGCTCCGGCCGCGTGCAGGGGATGATGCAGGTGATCGACACGGGGCCAAAAACGCTCGCACTCGGTTACCGCAACCGAGGCGGCACGTTCGACGTGGGCGGCATGCTGTTCCTGAACGAACAGACGTGGACGCACATCCTCGCCACGACCGCGAAGCTCATAGGCATCAAGCGAGAGCGGGTTATGGGGAAGGATGCGATCGACGTGCTGGAGGGGCGTGTCGCGCCGAGGGGGGAGTATTTGGCGGAGTGGTTTTGAAATTATTCGAGTTCCGTTGACAACTTTTGAGGATTGAGCGCCAAAACGAAGTCGGCTAAGGTTTCCGGCGATCACGCTTTACGCTTGCTTTTTTTAACTGGAAATTTCAACGCGCTAAACGCCCAATTCTTTTGTTCGGGTTTCCGAAATCGCGATAGGAAGCGAGGAGAGCGTTGCCGACTCTTGATTGGATCGGAAAGAAAGCCGTTCTGAATCATCACCGAGAGGTGCCGTTCCACCTACTGAAGCGCGACGCGCGCTTATCCGTGGGCGATACGGAAAGTGGGAACTTGCTCGTCCAGGGCGACAACCTCGTGGCGCTCAAGGCACTTCTGCCGCGCTACGCTGGGCAGGTGAAGTGCATTTACATCGATCCGCCCTACAACACCGGCAATGAAAACTGGGTCTACAACGACGCCGTGAATAGCCCGGAAATCCGAGAGTGGCTCGGGAAGATTGTCGGGCGCGAGTCCGAGGATCTTTCGCGGCATGACAAATGGCTTTGCATGATGTATCCGAGACTAAAGCTGTTATATTATTTTTTAAGGGACGATGGGTTAATTTTCGTTAGCGTAGACGAAAACGAGCACAGATACTTAGAGTTATTAATGGACGAAATCTTCGGCGCTAGCAATCGGCTAGAAACGATTATATGGAAAAAGAGCTACGGAGGCGGGGCCAAATCAAAGCATATTGTCAATCTACACGAATACATATTGTGCTTTGCGCGTGATATCTCAAAGGTAAACCCAATCGCCCTTCCACCCGACGAAAAAATATTAAAGTATTATAAATTTAAAGATAGCAAATATAAAACACGAGGGCCATACAGGCTTCAGCCATTGGCTACCAATAGCATGGACGATCGCGAAAATCTAAGATATGCGATTCAATATGGAAGAGAAAAAATTTGGCCAGAAAAGCAGTGGCAGTGGTCCAAGGCGAGAACATTGACGGCCTTGGCGAACGATGAGCTTGTAATAAAAGACACAAGAGGTAAATACACCGTAAATTACAAACAGTATCTTAAAGACGATATGGGCGAGGAACGGGCAAGAAAGCCCTATTCAATTATCGAAGGCATATATACACAACAGGGAACAAATGAAATTAAAGCAATGTTTGGGGATGGGAAAATTTTTTCATTTCCGAAACCGAGGCGTCTTATTGAGGAACTCGTACAAATGACGAGTTCTCCAGGTGACATTATTCTTGATTCTTTCGCGGGGAGTGGCACGACGGGCCATGCGGTGCTGTCTTTAAACGCGCAAACGGGAATGAATCTTAATTTCATTTTGATTGAAATGGAAAAAGGTATTTGCGTAGATGTAACTCGTAAGCGACTTGAAAAGGCAATCAATGGCTATAGGGCAAAAAAATCAGGTGATTCGAATGCAAAAGTTGCGACACTCGGCGGCGGCATTAATTATTGCATCATTGATAAGCCGCTATTCAATGAATGTGGCGAGATTAATGCTCACGTTTCTTTTGTTGACCTCGCATCTCAAGTTTATTTTGTTGAAACGGGTTCACCGCTGGTCGCAGAAGTGACGGGGATGACGCCTTTTATTGGAGCGCACAAAGGCACAGCGATTTTTCTTCTTTACAACGGCGTCCTAAAAGACAAGAAGCCAAACGCCGGGAACGTTCTTACGCGCGCCGTGCTTGATTCCCTGCCACGGCACGACGGACCGAAAGTCGTTTACGGAACGAGTTGCCGTGTCGGAGCGGAACGTTTGCGACGGTCGAATGTCGTTTTTCGGCAAATCCCATACGAGGTGAAGGTAGACCGATGCTGACCCTCAAAGACTACCAACAGCTCGCCTTGGACGCCCTGAATGCTTACTTTGAGGAGTGCGTCAGTACCCGTGACGCCGACACCGCCTATTACTCGATGACCCGGAAAACAATCGGCCGGGGGATTTCCTATAATCCCGTGAAGGAGCTTCCTGGTCTGCCATACGTCTGCATTAGAATCCCCACAGGTGGCGGCAAAACGCTCGTGGCGAGTCACGCCGTTGGACTCGCTTCCCGTAACCTTCTCCACACGAGTAGCGCCTTGGTCCTTTGGCTCGTCCCGTCCAATCCCATCCGCGAACAAACCCTGAAAAACCTGAAGGACCGGAAGCACCCCTATCGGAAGGCGCTCGAATCAGTGACGAAAGGGGCGAACGTCCTTGACGTTGAACAGGCGCTCAACGTCAAACCCGCCGACCTTGACACGGGCGTGACAGTGATCGTTTCCACCATGCAAGCGTTCAAGGTCGAAGATACGGTGGGGCGCAGGGTTTACAAAAATAATGGCGATCTTATGGACCATTTCAGTGGCTTACCGGAGGCGGTACTGGCGGGGCTGGATCGAGGTGAAGCCGGGAATCTTTACCACTCGTTGGCTAACGTGCTTCGCTTGCGTCGTCCGATTGTGATCGTGGACGAAGCCCACAACGCGCGGACGCCCCTGACATTTGAAACCTTGGCGCGGTTCAACCCATCCTGCATTCTCGAGTTTACGGCTACCCCGGACCTGGAGAGGAATCCGAGCAACGTGCTTTACACCGCCTCGGCGGCGGAACTAAAGGCCGAGGCAATGATAAAAATGCCGATCCGTCTGGAAACCCGGCCGGATTGGAGGGAACTTCTCGCCGATGCTATCGCCTGCAGGGTCAGACTTGAGAAACTCGCCGCACTCGAGCGCCAGGAATCCGGAGAGTTCATCCGCCCGATCCTGCTCATTCAAGCGCAACCCCAAAGCAAGACACGGGACACTGTTTCCGTAGATGTTGTCCTTGACGCGCTCGAAAAAGATTTCAGGATTCCGCGATCGCAAATTGCCGTCTCCACGGGCGAAAAAGAAGAACTTGAATCCGTGGAAGACATCGAAGCCCACGACTGTCCCATTCGATTCATCGTGACCGTCCAAAAGCTCCGCGAGGGGTGGGATTGTCCATTCGCCTACGTGTTGTGCAGCGTCGCGGAAATGAAGTCCACAACTTACGTGGAACAGATTCTTGGGCGCATAATGCGTTTACCGAAAGCGGACTGGAAGAAGCGCGTGGACTTGAACATGTCCTATGCATTCGTCGCGTCCCGGCACTTCTACGACGTGGCGAATTCGCTGACCGATGCGCTAGTCCAAAACGGATTCGATCGTCAGGAAGCCCGGGAATTGATCGTCAAGGCGCCCGACTACGGTCGCCAGGACGAGCTGCCATTCGACGGCCACGGACCGGCGATGGGCACGGCGACAGTGGAATTGCCGGAATTGCCCTCTGTAAAGCGGTTTTCACCGGAGGTCCAAAAAAAGGTTTCCATCGACACGAAAAAGAAGACGCTCACGATCAATGGTCCGCTCACGCGGGATGAACAAGAGGAAGTGAAAGCAGCTTTCAAGACCGACGCGGGACAGAACGCCGTTGAAAAAGCCGTGCGCGTTTACAATGGGTTTCCCGAGACCGTTCGTGGTACGCCGTCGGAGAGGCAAATCGAGTTTGCTGTGCCCGAATTGGCGATCCGACAATACGACATGTTTGAGAAATTCGAAGAAACACATCTGCTCGATCACCCGTGGAGCCTGTCGAATTGCGATGCGCTTCTTTCCGAAAACGACTACTCTGCGGTGCGCACCGGTACGGAGCAAGGCACGATCGACATCACTGAAAAGGGCACCGTGGGATACGAGTTTCTCGGAACGCTTCAAAATCAGATGGCGCTGTACGAGTCCGGGCAGGGATGGAAGTTGGCCGATCTCGTGTATTGGCTCGATCGCGCCTTCCCTCATCAAGACATTTCCCCGCAGGAGACGGGGGTGTTCCTCACGAGGCTCGTTCAGGCGATGGTGGACCAACGGAGCATCCCCTTGGAGACGCTCGTTCACGACAAGTTTCGTTTTCGTCGAGCTGTGGAGAAAAAAATCAACGAGTTGCGGCACGAAGCAAAAAACGAAGCCTACCAACTATTTCTGGATCCGCATTTCGAGACGCCGCTCGTGGTGACGACGGACTTGTGCTTCCGTTTTGACCCGCGCCAGTATCCGGCGAATCGGACTTATCGCGGAAATTACAGATTCAAGAAGCATTATTATCCCGATGTCGAGGACTTCACCACCAAAGAAGAATTCGAGTGCGGGCAATTTATCGATGCCCTCGATGCAGTCGATTTTTGGGTGCGAAACGTATCGCGTGGCCGATTCGCTTTTTCGCTCCAGACTTCTTCCGATCGTTTCTATCCGGACTTTGTCGCGAAGCTGAAAGATGGACGTACCCTGGTCGTTGAATATAAGGGCGAACACCTTTGGAGCAACGACGATTCGAAGGAGAAGCGGAACATCGGCGAGCTATGGGCGAACCGCAGCGAAGGGAAATGCTTGTTCGTCATGCCGAAGGGAAAAGATTGGGCAGCGATTCGATCGATCATCTCTCAGTGATAATAGGTGCGATAACAGCGTTAGCCACTACCCTTATCCAGCTTAATTTTCCAAACCGCAAGGGCAGCCAGAGCGGTCAAAAATGCCGTGAAGATACCAAAATCGAATGAAAGTTCGACTTCGACCCCGAAACATTGGATCGCCCAATTAAACGCGCCGATCCCAATGCCGGCGGCAAAGCCCAACACGGCGAAAGTGACCGCGAGCATTGCAAACAGCATTGGCAGCGTCCAGAAAAGAGATGCGCATCCACCTTTCTCCATGATATCCCCCAAGTCGTACACGTCTGAGAAACCAACGTCCTAGAACAATTTCTCGACTCTTATTCCCTGCGCTACTCTCGTTAATAGCGCCATTCGGGACAGTCACCCATTAAAGTTATTTTTAGATAGTGCGAGCGCCTTCGCGAGCCGTCAGCGCAGAGCGATTTCAGCGACCCAAACGCGGGCGAACTTGATTCGAAAATCAAAACAAACCGCCGGATTTCGGCGGAATATTTTCGGAGCAGGCGGGGACCCGCCTTCGCCAAGGTTTCGGCGTGCCGGGCGCGCGCGGCTCTGTTCGTCGCAACCCGCGCGGGGCGGCCCCGATGGCGCAACGAGATTTTGCCCGGGCGGCGCCGACCGCGCACTCCGGCCCCGCTCGGAGCGGGGCCTTCGTTTGCGGCACTGACGGCGCGATTCGAAGCGGGCGGGCCGCCCGCGGTCCCAGGTTTCTTCGCGCTCTTTGCGCCTTCGCGGTGAGATTCTTCGCTTCGCTCAGAATGACAAACGCGCTCACTATGACACCTTACGCCCGCATGTCCTCCGGCGCGATGGCGGGGTGTTTGTCAAAGGGCAGCGGCAGGACGGGATGTTGTTTGAGCGGCTCGATGTAGGTGTCGATGAAGCGCTCGTCCTCGGAGCTGCGGCACATGCTGGCGCCTTCGCGGAACTCGCTCCATCCGCTCATGCGCGCGAGGATGGCGTCGAGCGGCTCGTCCTTCACGTTGCCGAAGCTGATCTGGATGTACGGGCACGGGATCACGTCGCCATACGAGTTGACGTAGATTTCCTTGACGCCGCAAGGGCACTCGTACGGGCCGTTGCCGACGTTCGCGTGCACGAAGACGCTGGGATCTTTTTGCAGCTCGTTCAGCCGAGCGCGCTGCTCGGGCGAAAGCGACACCTCGCGATGGTTGTCCCACCGCCCGACGGCCGTCGGCAGCACGTAGCCGATGGTGACATCGTGCTCTTTCGCGAGCTTGAGCGCCTCGACGACCTTGCCCGAATCGACCAGCTCGCGCGTCGCCGTCATGCAAAAGTGGCTGCGCAGGCCGGGCATCTCGCGGTTGATGAAATCGACAAGCTCGAAGTTGTGCTTCCACAGGCCTTCGATGCCGCGCCAGGTGTCGTGCTCGTGGGGGTCCGGGGAATCGAGGCTGAACTTGATGAGATCGAGCCCCGCCTCGGCCAGGCTCCGGATGCGTTCGGGCGTGAGGAAGCCGCCGTGCGTGTTGAGCCCGAGGAACGTGCGTTCGGGGTGGAAGTAGCTGACGATGTCCTCGAGGTTCTTGTCGAGGGTCGGCTCGCCGCCGGTGAAGTTGACCTCGTAGGTGCCAAGCCTGCGGGCGGTGTCGGCCAGCTCGCGGATCTTCTCGTGAGAAAGGCGCGGGCGGCCCTTGTCCTGCATCTTGTCGGACGAGCACTTGGGGCACGCCGCGTTGCAGCTCATGACGACCGCGTATTCGAGCGCGTTCAGGGTGAGTTCGCCGCGCCGCGTCCGCCGCATGTTGTCGAGGGCCTGCCACGCAAACAGCGGCTTTTTGACCAGGTACCGGGAAAACTTCGGCAACCGGCGAAGGATATCGATGGGGCGTTTCATCCTTCGGCTCCGCGCGCCTTCTGGCGCAAAAAATTCCGTGCTCCAAAAGCGCCCGAAGGCGCAAAATCTTTCGAAATTTCGTTGACCACCCATAACAGGTTTGCTACACACCGACAAGTTTCCACCTCACAGGGGGACGATTGCGGGTCCTTGGCCTGAATTTCTCCACGGACGCGGCGGCGGCTCTCGTCATCGACGGCCGCGTCGTGGCCGCGGCGCTCGAGGAGCGCTTCGATCGCGTGAAGCACTCCGGCGCGTTCCCTCGCCGATCGATCCAATTCGTTCTTGATTTCGCGGGCTTGCGCCTGGCCGAGGTGGACGCGGTGGCGGTGTCCTGGAACGCGGGCGCGCACCTATTCCACCCGAATCGGCGGCGCGAGGCGATGTTCCGTGACCATCGCGAATACCTCGACATCATCCCCGCCAGGCTCCTTGCCATGACGCCCGAGGCGGTCGCGGGCGAGGCGA
Organism: bacterium; assembly: GCA_019912885.1. Lineage (NCBI taxonomy): Bacteria > bacterium. The sequence continues at coordinate 30,105 of JAIOHV010000034.1, read as the reverse complement.
CGCGCCTTTCGATCGAGCTCGAGGGGCGCACGCTCGACGCGACGTTTTTCGATCACCACCTCTGCCACGCGGCGGGCGCGTTTTACGCGTCGGGTCTTGAATCCGCGGCGATCCTGACCGTGGACGGCTACGGCGAGGAAGCGAGTTGCCGCCTGTCGCACGGAAAAGACGGCGCGATCGCGAACGTCGGCGAGGTGCGTTTTCCGCATTCGATCGGCTCGGTTTACGCCGCGGTGACGCAGTTCCTCGGCTTTTCGCCAAACAGCGGCGAGGGCAAGGTGATGGCGCTCGCGGGCCTTGGCAACGCGGAGCGCTACGCCGCGGCGTTCGAGGACATCGTGCGCCTGGAGGATGACGGCTTCGCGGTCGATCTTTCGATGTTCTCGTATTACATGCCCGGCCGGTCGCGCGTGTCGGATCGATTCGTCGCGAAGTTCGGTGCGCCACGCGCGCCCGAATCGCCGCTGACAGAGCGCGACCTGGACCTCGCCGCCGCGCTACAGACCGCGACCGAACGTGCGTTGACGCACGTCGCGAATATCCTTCACGAGCGCACGGGCGAGACACGGCTTTGCGTCGCCGGCGGAGTGGCGCTCAATGCCGTGGCGATGGGGCGGCTCGAGCGCGACACACCATTCGCGGAGCTGTTCGTGCTTCCGCCCGCGCACGACGGCGGCGGGCCGCTTGGGGCGGCGTGGCTCGCCAGCGCGCGGGGCGGTGTCGCGCCCACCCTCGCGGGCGATGCGTACGACGATCGGCTGGGTCCGGACATCGACGCGGCGTCGGCCGAGTCGCGGTTGCGTGCGTATGGCGTGCGTTATCAGCACGTCGAGGATCCCGCGACGGCGACGGCCGAGACGATCGCGGGCGGCAAGATCGTCGGCCGCATGAGCGGGCGGATGGAATACGGACCGCGCGCGCTCGGGGCGCGGAGCATCCTGGCCGATCCGCGCGACCCGGCGACGAAGGATCGGCTCAACGCGCGCATCAAGTATCGCGAGCCGTTCCGGCCTTTCGCGCCGATCGTCATCGAGAGCGCCGCGACGCGGTTTTTCGACGATGCGCGCCCGACGCCTTATATGAACAAGGTCTATATGGCGAAGTCCGAGACGGTCGACCGCGCGCCGGCCATCGTGCACGACGACGGCACGGTGCGCGTGCAGACGGTCGGCGAGACGCACGACCCCGAGCTGTACCGCCTGGTGAGCGCGTTCGCGGAGATCGCGCGCGTTCCGATGGTGGTGAACACCTCGCTGAACAAGCGCGGCGAGCCGATTTGCGCGAGCCTCGAGGACGGGCTCGCATGCCTTTTCACTTCCGGCCTGGACGCGCTTTTCGTCGGGCCGTTTCTCGTGACGAAGTGATCGGGCCGTGCCCGACAGCGATCGATCGTCGGTTTCCGTGATTGTCCCCGCGTACAATGAGGCCGCGACAATCCGCGACATCGTGGGCGAGACGCTCGCCGCGATGGACGCAAGCGGGCGCGCATTCGAGATCATCGTCGTCGAAGATGGCAGCGCCGACGGCACGGCGGACGCGGTCGCGTCGCTTGCCGATGCGGGGCGCATTCGACTGTTGCGGCACGCGACAAACCAGGGCGCGGGCATGGCGATCCGCACCGGGTTTGGCGCGGCGACGGGCGACCTGGTGCTGTACATCCCCGCGGACGGGCAGTTCGATCCCGCCGAAATCCCGGTGTTCGCCGACGCCGCGGACGCAAGCGGCGCGGATATCGTCGTCGGGGTGCGTCGCGATCGCGCGCCGTATGGCGCGTGGCGGCGGTTGCAGTCGCGCGCGTACCTGGCGATCGTCAATCTCGTGTTCCGGCAGAATTTTCGCGACGTGAACTGGGTGCATCTGTGGCGCCGGCGCTCCATCGCGCCCCTGCCCCTTCGCGCGCGTGGCGTGTTCATGCAGCAGGAGCTTCTGGCGCGCGCGGCGCGGTTGGGGCTTGCCGTGGTGGAGATCGAATCGGACTTTCGCCGGCGCGCGGCGGGCGTCGCCAAGGGCAGCAAACCGTCGGTCGTTGTGAAAACGCTCGCGGAGCTTTTTGCGTTTCTGGTGAAGCGATGACGATGGGTCCCGCGCGCTCGGTGCTCGGCGATGCGGCGGTTGATGCGCTTGCGCGCGCGTTCGAGGCGCGGCTGCACGAAACCGACGCGCTCGCGCCGCTCGCGGACGGTTACGCGGTACGCGTGCCCGTGCGCGCCTTTGGCGACACCGGCGTCGGCACGCCGCTTTATCTGCGCGAGTTCGATTTCGACGCACCGCGCGGCGATACGCTGTACGAGGCGCGCATCGGCGACATCTGGCGACCGTTGGCGGTGCGCGGCGGCGGCGTGCGACTTGCGACCGATCTCGCTCGCGCGGCGGACGATCTGCTCGACGACGATTACGCGCGCCCGGCGCGTTCGGTGACGACGTTCTTACCGTTTCATTACCGGCGCATCCCCGAACAGGCGCTCGTGCGCGCGCACCGTTGGCTTGTCGGCGCGCGCCGGCGGTTGCATCCGGAGGTGACCGCCGGCGTGTGGCCGACGTGGGGCGCGCTGGCGCTGCTCGCCGATATTGCGCGCGCGTGCGGGGCGGTCGTCGTGAACAGGGCACGAACGAATCCGTGCGTCGTCGTGTTTAGCCACGACATCGACGGGGCGGAGCAGCTTCCGTTCGCGGAAGAAATCGCCGCGGTCGAGGCGGATGCGTGCGTTAGCGCGACGTTTTTCGCGCCGGCGGAGATGATCCGCGCGCACCGGCCCGTGTTCGACCGACTCGCGGCGCTCGGGCACGAGATCGGCTTTCACGGCATTCGTCACGACAACCGGCATCTTTCGATCGCTCCCACGGATTATCTTTTCCACCTTCGCGGTTTTGCGTACGACATCGAACGCTACAACGTGCGCGGATTTCGCTCACCGAGCCTTCTGACGTCGCGGGCGTTGCGACGCGCACTCGGTGAGCTGTTCGCGTACGACTCGTCGATACCCGACACGGACGTGTATGGCGAGGCGGGCGTCCACCACGGCTGCGGCGCGTTGGCGCCGTTTGACGCGACGGGCATCCGCGAACTGCCGATCACACTGCCGCTCGACGATCGCCTGTTCACGCTCGGGGAACGCGATCCCGTGGCGACGTGGACCGCGAAGGCCGAACGCGTTTTTGCCGCCGGCGGAGTGGCCGTTCTCTGCACACACGCCTGCAAGGCGTATTACCCCTTCGGCTTTGCGGATGTGTTCGAGCGGCTGTGGCGCGGTTTATCGTCAGAGGGCGCGATGGCGTCGATGACGTGCGCGGAAGCCGCGGCGAATCGAAGATTGAAGATTGCCGGCGGCTGACCGCTGATCGCTGACGGCTTTTTTTGACGCACCTGCCGCGCGGTCGCTATGATGTCGCTTTCTTTCGGGGAGAGACCGGTGGTTGCGCAAAGTACCGAGAATTTCGTCGCCGAACGGGCAACCGTCCTGTTTTCCGGCGGCACCGATTCGACGTTCGCCGCGTGGCGAGTGGCGGAACGCGTGCGTCACGTGACGCTTCTGACGTTCGATAACGGCTTCATCTTTTTTATCGAAAATTCGAAGCGCCACGCGGACGCGTTGCGCAACGCACTCGGCACGGACCGCGTGACGCACGAGATCATTCCGATCAAGGACGCCATTCGCCGCATTCTGCTCGGGCGCCCGAAAGAGGATCTGAAAAAATACGGCTTCAACCTCACCGCGCTCGTGTGCCTGGGGTGCCGCATGTCGATGCACGCGGCGGCCTTGATCTACAACCTGGAAAACGGCATTCCGATCGTGGCGGACGGTTCGATCATGGAGCAGTCGTCGATCCCCGAACAGCTCGACGGGTTTATCCGCGCGAACCGGCGGCGGCTCTGGGAGCGTTATGGCATCCGCCACTATTCGCCGATCTATCACGAGGCGCACAGCGACATCCGCCTGGACGAGGTCGGGGTCTCGACGACGCCGCACCTGAAGCGCCAGTTCATATTGTACGACACGCAACCGACCTGCGCGGTCGGCGTGCCCGCGGACGTGTACGCCAAGCTGTTTTACGGCGAAGCGTCGCGTGACGCGCGCGAGGTGGACACGTTCGAATACAGCGAAGAGCGATATCCGCTGATCGACAATCTCGTCGCCGCGCGTTTCGCGGGTGCGTCGCCCGCTCTTTCCGCGCGCATCGAGGATTTGCGGCGCGCGACGGAGCATCTGCCCGCGACATGGGAGGATCTCGTCCTTGGTTAAGCTCATCCTGCGATACCTGATCGCGATCGTGATGATCCCCGTCGGCGTACTACTCGGCATCGGCGGCGTGATTCAGAACCGGGTGCGTCGCGCGGATTACGAAAAGCGGCGACAGGCTCTCGCGACGCACCTTGCCGAGGGACCGCCTTGAGCGCGCCGCGCGTCACCTTCGTCAATCCGCCCTTCCGCCGGCGTGTGCAGCGACGCTTCACGGCGTCGTACTTCGCGCCGAACTTCCTCATGCCGCCGACCGATCTGCTCTACGCCGCGTCGTCCGCGCGCGCGTTCGCCGGCGCGGCAACGCACGTGCTCGACGCGGTGGCGAAATCCTGGACGCGGGAAAGCGCAATCGCCCGTGTCGCGGAGACGGCGCCGGATGTCGTGTTCGCGCAGCTCGGCTTCGCGACGATCGAGGATGACCTGGAGTTTTGCCGGGGCGTGCGCGCGGCGACGGGCGCGCGTGTGGTGGCGATGGGCTATCTGCCCACGGTGATGCCGCGCGAGGTTATGGAACACTCCGACCTTGACGCGATCGTGCTTGGCGAGCCGGAGATCGCGTTCGCCGAACTTTTGAACGCGTGGTCAAACGGCGGCGCGGCCGACGACGTGGCGGGCGTGTGGACGCGGCGCGGCGATGCGATCGTCGAGGGCCCGCCCGCAAAGCCGGTGCCGAATTTCGACGACCTGCCCTTCCCGGATCACGCGGCGGTGGACGCCAACGACTACAGCGAGGTGCTCGTCGGCCGACGGCTCGCCGCGCTTTTCACCGCGCGCGGCTGCCCGTATCCGTGCACGTTCTGCGTGCGGACATTCGGGCGGAGGCTGTCGAAGCGTTCGGCGGAATCCGTGCTTACCGAGGCGCGCCACGTCATCCGTGACCTTGGTATCCGCAACCTGCGTTTCATGGACGACACGTTCAACATCGACGAGGCGCGCGCGATCGCGATCTGCGAAGGGCTTGCCGCCGAAGGGAGGCTTGCGTGGTCGGCGCTCGCGCGCATTGACCACGTGACGCCCGCGAGCGCGCAGGCGATGGGCCGCGCGGGGTGCAAGCGCGTTTACGTGGGCGTGGAGTCCGGCGCGCAGGGCGTTGTGGACGGCTACAAAAAGGGTCTTGATCTCGCCGCCGTCGCGCCGGGCGTGAAGACGATGCACGACGCCGGTATCGAGGTGTCCGCGTTTTTCATCGTGGGCGACCCGGCCGAGACGCGCGAGGATTTCGAGGAGAGCGTTCGTCTTGCCAGTCGCGCGAAGGTTGATTTCGTCATCGTGACGCGCCTGCAATACCACCCCGGCACGGCGCTATTCGACGAGCGGCGCGACCAGATCGACCACCCCACGCCGTTCGAATTCGTGCCGCGCGACCGCGACGCGTACGCGCGCGTGCTCGGCCGCGAGCGCGAGTTTTACCGGCGGTTTTATCTGCGTCCGGGATATGTGTTGAGGCGCCTTTCGCGCATCCTGTCGCACCCGCGCGACGCGCTGGAAAGCCTGATGCGGTTGGGCTCGTTTTTGCTGCGGCCGCCGAAGGAAGATTTTATTTAGAACGGTTTCGACGGTATATAGAGAACACGGCGAAGACACGGAGGACAAGGAGTCAGATTTTAAAATACAAACGACTGTGCTCTCTGTGTCTCCTCTGTGTGCTCTGTGTACCGCTGAAGAAAAACGCGTTGCGACGACCTTTCCGTCTTTCAGCCTTTCCGTCTTCCAGCCTTTTCTAATCCGTCACGTAGATCGCGTTGCCGTAGATCAGCGGATATTCGTGGATGAAGTCCGCCGCGTCGGCGCCGAGCCATGGCTCGAGGTGGTGCGGCGTGACGTAGACCTCCGCGCGATACGCGCCGGGTGCGAGTACGTCGTACGTCAGTTCGTCCCCGGTTGTCGTTTCGGCGACGACGATGCCGCCGTCGGAATCGGCCATGATGATGCGCGTTCGGAAATCCGGCGCGGGAAGGCCCGACGGCATGTCGAAGAATGTCGGCACTTCGACAACGAGCGTGGGCGCGTCGGCCAGATCGACCGTTTCGCCCATCTCGGCGACGCCGCCGTCGTGATCGGCGCGGAAATCGAAGCCGACCGGCTCTCCGAACACCTGGAATGCACCGTACATGCGGCCGTTGTCGATCGCGTCGATGTAGCCTTCGGGCGTCGCCTCGTCGATAAGCGCGTAGTTCGCGAACCAGCGCATCATGCGGCGGTAGCTGTCGGCGCGGTCGCCGTCGAGCAGCGGAAACGGCAGGGCGTTGCGGTGCGCGTCGGTGCCCATCGTTCCGACGACGCGGCGCTCGGCGAGGATGCGGTCCATGTGGTCGAGCCCCGGCCCGTTCTCCGACAGGAACGTCAGGAGCATGAGATCGGAGTGGCCGGCCTCCTCGAACGGGAAGATGAATTTGAACAGATCGAGGATAAAGCTGAGCGCGGGAAGCCCGAGATCGTCGGCGCGAATGCCGGGATCGATGTTGGCGTGCAAGTTGTAAAACTCCCAGCCAGTGACCGGCACGGCGCGGATTTCCTCGGTCGTCCAGCCTTCGGGGTGCGCGATGAAAACCGCCGCGCCGAGTGCCTCCATTTCGGCGACGACCGGGGCGTCGGAGCGGCCAAGAAACGCCTTGCGTTCGGCCACGGTGCCGTCGGGCATGCGGCGAAAATGGATCGGCATCAGCTTGTTCTCGCTGCCGGCCATCAGCGTCACGTCGTTGCCGTCGGCGCAATGCACGACATTCGCGATCGGGTCGTCGCCGTCGTATAAAAGCGTGTCGCCCGCCGCTTCGTCATGCAGCAGGACCGCCGGGAAATCGAATTCGCCGAAGTGCGTCCCGTGATCGGTCAACATGATGAACTGCTGGTTTGTCAGGCAAATCGCTTCGCGGAACTGCGCGAGGCATTTGGCGTTTGGGACGCCGCCGGGCAGCGGGCGATTATCGCAACCGTCGTGCGAATAGACATTGTGAATGTGGATCATGCCGCGCGCGACCGTGTAGCCACGGGGCGTGCCGTAAACGTCGATCGGCACGACAGCGGACGGCTCCCATTGCCCGTCGTCGTCCCCGGTGTCGTCGTCCGCGGCGTCATCGTCGACATCGTCGTCGCCCGCGTCGTCGTCATCGACGGCATCGTCGTTCCCATCGTCGTCCGCGTCGTCATCGCCGGAAGCCGAGTCGTCGTCGTCCGCCGCGTCGTCATCGACGGGCGAGCCGGCGTCGTCATCGTCATCGTCGCCGCAGCCGCAAGACGCCACGAGAAGGACTATGGCGGCCAGTCCGACAAACAAGACAAACAGGCGCGCGTCGCGCATCGGGAACCTCCAACCGGAAATATCAGGCCGTTATTTTACACGGGCAGGCGCCCCGGCGATACAACCCCGCGGCCCGCCCAGCCGTTACGGCGCGCGGCGAAGCTTGATGACCCGGTCCTTGTCCCTGGGATCCGCGGACGTGAAATCGGCCGTGCCTTCGCCGGTGAAGCGAATCGTCACGCGCTCGGTTTCGCCCTTCACATTGGCCATGTCGAAGACGGCGGCGTCCGTCTCGCAGCCGATGAAGGTGAACGGCTTGGCTGGTTTTTCTTTCGGGCCGATCTTCGCGGTCATCGTTTTCGCGTCGGTGTCGAAGGTCATCGACATCGGGCCGAAAACCTTCTCGGCGGTTTGTTCACCGGAGCCCGACGTTTCAACGTTCCACGTGCCGGCGAGGCGCTTGAGGCAGAGGTCGTCCGCGGCAAGGACGACAGTCGCAAACCCGAGGAAGGCGACGGCGGCGAACATAGCGGCGAGAAGCACGCGGAAACGGCGTGCGGCATTAGCGCCGCAGGCGTCAGCGCGCGAGCCAAAACGAGTCGCCAGGTTCTCTTTGTCCATCCGGTCCATGATGTCCATTTTGCCCACCGTCAAAGTCGGGCGCGGGCGCGGGCGCGGGCGCGGGCGCGGGCACAATACCCTACCCGTGCCAGGAATGCAGGAGGTGGATGTAGTTCGTGCGCTGGTAAACCGTGGGGTCCGGGCAGCGTTCAAGATTCATGCTGCCGACGAGCTGCCGCCAGGAGACGTATTCGTGCTCCTGCAACCACTCAGCGAGCCAGGCGCGCAGCTCGCGCATGTAGGGCACGCCGTGGCGAAGCAGCGCGGACACGAGCTGCGTCGCGTCGGCGCCGGCCATGCCCGCGCGGACAACGTCGATGGCCGTGTGCACGCCGCCGCTAGCGGCGATCGACAACCCCGCATGCGGCGAGATCACCGCGATGGCGTGCAGGCGCGGCCCGAGTTCGGAGGAATCCGACAGGTGCAGCGCGCGCGACACCTCGAGCGTTTCCGGATCGATCTCCGGCTGGTAGAGGCGATTGAACAGCACGACGCCGCGCGCACCGGCTTCCTTGAGGCGGGCAATGAAATTCGGCAACGCGGTGTGGTGGGGGGACAGCTTGACGCCGACGGGAATGCCGACGCGGCTTGTCACCTCGCGCACGACCTGGATGTGGCGCGTCTCGATGGCTCCCGCGTCCTGGGTGGTCTCGGACGTGAATTCGTAGAGGTTCAGTTCCAGCGCGTTGGCGCCCGCCTGTTCCATCAGACCGGCGAACTCCAGCCACCCGCCGAGCGTCGTGCCGTTGAGCGAAGCGATCACGGGAATGCCAAGCGCCTCGCGCAGGCGGCGGATCTGTTCGAGGTAATGATCCGGCGCCATGGCGAACGCCTCGGACGGCGGAAAATACGACAGCGCCTCGGCGAACGAATCCCCGGGGACGTCCATGTGGCGATGGGCGGCAACCTGTTCGCGGACGATCTGTTCCTCGAACAGCGAACGCATGACGATCGCCGGCGCGCCGGCGTCCTCGAGGCGGCGCGCGGGATCGGTGCGATCGGCCAGCGGCGACGCGCCGGGAATGAGCGGATTGGAAAGCGGCAGTCCAAGCCAGGTGGTCGAGAGATCCATCGTTTGCTCCTCAGGCTCCGCCCTTGTTGGAACCGTTCGGCGCGGGCACGCGCACGCCGGCCAGTTGTTGATAAATCGCGAACCGCGCGTTGGTTTCGCGCTCCGCGGACTCCAGAAGTTGCTGGTAGCGGCGCGGATCGGCGAGCTCGACCATGCGGAATCGCCCCTCGCGGCGCATATAGTCGGCCACGCGCACCGTCGGCGCGGGAGAGTCGAGCACAAGGGGCGGCTCGCCCCGGGACATGCGATGCGGATCGAACCGGAACAGCGGCCAAACGCCGGATTGCACCGCGAGGCGCTGGTGCTCCGCGCCCTGCGAAAGATCGTATCCGTGCGCGATGCAATGCGCGTACGCGATGATGAGCGACGGTCCGCGGTGCGCCTCGGCCTCCACGAACGCGCGCACCGTCTGCGCGTCCCTGGCGCCAAAGGCGACGTGCGCCACGTAAACGTGGCCATACGACATGGCGAGCATGCCGAGATCCTTCTTGGGTGTCGTCTTGCCCTTGGCCGCGAACTTCGCCGCCGCGCCGATGGGCGTGGCCTTGGACATCTGCCCGCCGGTGTTCGAATACACCTCCGTGTCGAGCACGAGGACGTTGACATCGTGCGGCAGCGACAGGATGTGGTCGAGGCCGCCGTAGCCGATATCGTACGCCCAGCCGTCGCCCCCGACGATCCAGACCGACTTGCGCACGAACGATTCCGCCACGGCGTCGAGACGGCGCGCGACGGGGTTGCTCGTGTTCGCGAGGCGCTCGCGCAGCATCCGCACGCGCTCGCGCTGCGCCGCGATGCCGGCTTCGTCGTCCTGCGCCGCGTTCATGATGGCGTCGGCGAGGTTGTCATCGATCACCGTGGACAAGCGCGAGAGCAGCTCGGCGGCGAGGCGTTGCTGCGCGTCGACCGCCAGCCGGAAGCCCAGGCCGAATTCCGCGTTGTCCTCGAACAGCGAGTTCGACCACGCGGGTCCGCGCCCCTGCCCGTTCGCGCGATACGGCGTCGTCGGCAGGTTGCCGCCGTATATCGACGTGCAACCCGTGGCGTTGGCGATCAGCAGGCGGTCGCCGAAAAGCTGCGTGAGCAGTTTGATATAGGGCGTCTCGCCGCAGCCCGCGCACGCGCCGGAAAACTCGAAAAGCGGTTCGCGAAGCTGGCTGCCCTTGATGTCGAGCGGCAACTTTTCGCGCGGCGGCTCGGGCAGCGTGGTGAAATACGCCCAGTTCGCGCGCTCGCGCTCGCGGTGCTCGCCGACGGGCCGCATGTCGATCGCCTTGTGGCGCGGATTCGACTTGTCCTTGGCCGGGCACACCGCGACGCACAGCCCACAGCCCGTGCAATCGTCGGGGGCGACCTGGATAATGTATTTCCAGCCGTCGAAGCCCTTGATGAAGCGATTGTCCTTGACGCGAAATTCGCCTGGAGCGCCGTCGAGCACGGACGGCTCGACGAGGTTCGCGCGGATCGTCGCGTGCGGGCAGACCATCGCGCATTTGGCGCACTGGATGCACACGTCGGGATCCCAGATGGGGATCTCAAGGGCGATGGCGCGCTTTTCCCATTGCGTCGTGCCGGTCGGCCACGTGCCGTCCACGGGGAACGCGCTGACGGGAAGTTCGTCCCCGCGCCCTTCCAGGATGACCGCCGTGACGCGCTGGACGAACTCGGGCGCCTCGCGCGGCACGGTGGGCGCAGGCTCGCGCGCCGGCCCGATCGCATCGGGGATCGGCAATTCGCGCAGATGCCCGAGCGCCGCGTCGACCGCCGCTTCGTTGCGCCGAACGATCTCGTCGCCGCGTTTGCCGAACGTTTTTTTGATCGCGCCCTTGATTTTTTCGATCGCCTCGTCCATCGGCAAGACGCCGGAAAGCGCGAAAAAACAGGTCTGCATGACGGTGCTGATATGCCGGCCGAGATTCGCCTTGCCCGCGACGGCATAGGCGTCGATCGCGAACACGCGCAGATTTTTTTCCTTGATCGCGCGGCGGACTTTCGTCGGCAGCGATTCCCATAGATCGTCGATCGGCGTCGGCGTGTTCAGCAAGAAGACGCCTTCCGGTTTCGCGCAGGCGAGCACGTCGATCCGGTCGAGGAACGGCGCGTGGTGACAGGCGACAAAACCGGCCTCGCGGATGAGGTACGGCGCGCGGATTGGCTCGGGGCCAAAACGCAGATGCGAGATGGTCATCGCGCCGGACTTTTTGGAATCGTAAACGAAATAGCCCTGGCCAAAGTTGTCCGTTTCCTCGCCGATGATCTTGATGGTGTTCTTGTTGCTGCCGACGGTGCCGTCGGAACCAAGCCCGAAAAAGACCGCGCGCACGACGGAATCCGGCTCGATCGAAAACGCGGGGTCGTACGGAATCGAATGGTGCGTGATGTCGTCGACGATGCCGACGGTGAAATGGCGCTTTCGCGACGACTCGGCCAGATGATCGAAAACGCCCTTGACCATCGCGGGCGTGAATTCCCTGGAGGACAAACCGTAGCGTCCGCCGATGACGGCGGGCATGGAGTCAAACGGCGCGGCGCCGTCGTCAAGCGCCTCGCCGAGGGCCGCGACAACGTCGAGATACAGCGGTTCGCCGACGGCGCCCGGCTCCTTCGTGCGATCCAGAACCGCGATCGACTTCACGCTCGCGGGCAGCGCGGCGACGAACGCATCGATGGCGAACGGGCGATACAGGCGCACCTTCACGACGCCGACGCGCTCGCCGCGTTTCGCGAGATGCGCGGCGGTTTCGCATGCGGTATCCGCGCCCGATCCCATGATGACGACGACGCGTTCGGCCTCGGGGTGCCCCTCGTATTCGAACAGGCCGTAGCTTCGGCCCGTAAGTTCATGGAAACGCGCCATCGTCTCGCGCACCGTGGCGGGGCACGCATCGTGGAATCGGTTGGCCGCCTCGCGCGCCTGAAAAAACGTATCGGGATTTTGCGCGGTACCGCGAATGACGGGGCGATCGGGCGACAGCGCGCGTTCGCGGTGCGCGAGGATCGCCGTGTCGGGAATCAGCGCGCGCAGAGTGGCGTCGTCCACGACCTCGATCTTGCCGATCTCGTGAGACGTGCGGAAACCGTCGAAGAAATGCAGGAACGGCACGCGCGATTGCAGCGTCGCCGCATGCGCGATCGCGGCCATGTCGTGCGCCTCCTGCACGTTCGCCGAGGCCAGAAGCGCGAAGCCCGTCTGCCGGCACGCCATGACATCGGAGTGATCGCCGAAGATGGACAGGGCGTGCGTCGCCAGGGTGCGCGCCGCGACGTGCATGCAAAAGGCCGTCAGTTCGCCGGCGATCTTGTACATGTTGGGGATCATCAACAGCAGGCCCTGCGACGCGGTGAACGTCGTCGCCAGCGCTCCGGCCTGCAGCGCGCCGTGCACGGCGCCCGCCGCGCCGCCCTCGGATTGCATCTCGACGATTTTCGGGGGCACGCCCCAAAGATTCGTGCGGTGACGGGCGGTCCATTCGTCCGCGTATTCGCCCATGGGCGTCGCGGGCGTGATGGGATAAATCGCGATGACCTCGGCCAGGCGATGCGCCACCATCGCGACCGCTTCGTTCGCGTCAATCGTCAGAACGCGGCGGGGCTCCATGGCGTTTCTCCTGAAATTCGACCGGCCGCCGGCGAGATTGTCGCGGCCCCTGAAGATAGAACTTCCGCATCAACAATGTAGGGGGTGTGCGGGCCGCGGCGTAGGGGAGTCCCCTTGACCGATATCAAGGTTTCTCTTGCGCCCCGTCGGACGAAATCCGCGGCGATCCTCGGAAATTTCCGATCTTGTAATTTTCCTGCCACGTTTTTTTCGCCGGAACCGTATTATCGAGCGGCGCGAAGGCGCCAGGCAACGCACATTCAATCCAAGGAGGCCATCATGGGGGGCGCGGGACGCTGGGTGTGGTACGAGTTCGTGACGCACAAGCCGGAGCAGGCGGAGGAGTTCTACACGCAGCTTTTCGGCTGGACGATCAATCGCATGCCGGTGCCCGGCGGCGGGGGCGAATATCGCGGGCTGCGCATCGCAAACGACGAAAGCGCGGGAGGCGGGATTTTTCAGCCGCCGCAGCTTCCGCCGGATGTGCCTTCGCACTGGTGCGGATACCTGGCGGTCGACGACGTCGACGCCGCGGCGAAGAAGGTCGCCGAGCTAGGGGGCAAGACGCTGACCGAGCCGATGGACATCCCGGACATCGGGCGCTTCGTGGTTTGCCAGGATCCGGACGGCGCGGTGTTTTCGGCGTACAAGGCCGCCGGGCCGCAGGGCGAACACGCGCATGGGCCCAAGCCGGGCGAATTCTGTTGGAACGAACTGCAGGCGGCCGACATCGAAGGCGCCAAGAAATTCTATTCGCGGATTTGCGGGTGGACCTATGACGCCATGCAGATGTCCGAAAACATGACCTACAATGTGGCCAAGACCGACGCGGGCAACCCGATGGGCGAAGGCGGCCTGATGCAGAAAATGCCGGAAACGCCGGCCAGCTTCTGGTGCCCGTATGTGATTGTCGAAGACGCGGACGCCACCGCGGCGAACGCCAGGGAACTCGGCGGACAGGTTCTGGCCGGGCCGATGGACGTGCCGAACGTCGGGCGGCTCGGAGTCCTGATGGATCCGCTGGGGGGTGTGATCGGCTTCCTGAAGCCCGAGATGCCGTCGAACGCGTAAAGCGTGTGGGACTGCCGGAGCCGGCCCGAGCGGCCGGCTCCGGTCAGCCGCGCGCTTGACATAAGTCAGACAAAAAGTGCGATGTCCAACTTGACTTTGCCGATCGACGGGCCGATATTTCGAGCAGGATGAATCGCACCGCACGCCATCATCGCATCGCCCTTGTCGCCCTGACGGCGGCCCTTGTCGTCGCCACGAGCGCGTTCGGGCGCGTGATGTTCCTTTGCACGATGGGCGGCGGTGTCCACGCCAACGGGTGCTGCTGCGCCTCGGACGAAGCGACGGAATCGACGGGGACAAACCTCGTCGAAAAGGCTTGCTGCGATCCGTTCACCATCAGCGCCGAGTCGCCGCGCGCCGCGCTGGCGCCGGGCGCCGATGGCGCGGATTCTGAAATCGTCCGCCTCCCGGCGGTCGATGGATCCGCGACCATCGCGCGCGCGGCGGGAGCCGGCGAGGCGGATCGCGCCCCTCCCGGCGCCGATGTCCCGATCTACATTCTCGTTTCTTCCTACCTGATCTGATCGCTCCTTACGGCCTTTAGAGCCGGTGTGCGCACGTGCATCCGCGTGCCGCGCGCCGCGTATCGAAACCCGTAACGAGGAGCGAGGATCATGCACCTCCATCAATTCTTCCGAGAGGCCGCCATGTCGAAGGACGGGGCGACCGCTCCCTCACGGTCGCGGCTCCGATTGACGCCGCTCGCGTTGGCGCTTGCCGCATTATTCGTTGCAAGCGGCTGCGCCCTTGGCGCGCCGCGTGCGGAATACAACGCGTTGTCGGACGAGCTGGAACAAGCCGCGCCGGCGACGCCGCCGGATCAACATCACGAATCCGACAACCCGTTCGCCGGGCAGGCGACGCTTTCGCGCGACGCCCTTGTGCGCCGGGTGCTCGAACGCAACCCGTCCATCGAGGCCGCGCGGCAGGCCTGGCGCGAGACGCTCGCGAAATACCCGCAGATGACCGCGCTCGACGACCCGCGCGCGAGTTACCGCGTGGCGCCCATGTCGATTGGCTCGGACATGGTGGACCCGATGCAGGAGTTCATGCTCGAGCAGATGCTCCCGTTTCCCGGCAAGCGCGGCCTGATGGGCGAAATCGCGGTGGCGGAAGCGGCGATGAAGCGCGAGGACTTCGCGGCGGTGCGCCTGTCGCTTGCCAACATGGCCGCCATGCTGCACGCCGATTACTACGCCACGGAACGGGCCCTCGACATCAACAAGGAGCACCAGGAACTGGTCGCCGATCTCGCGGTCAGCGCCGAGGCGCAATACGTCGTGGGCCACGGATCGCAGCAGGACCCCCTGCAGGCCGAGGTGGAACTGGCGATGCTCGAGGAGCAGCGCGTGATGCTAACGGCGCGCCGCGACACGATCGTGGCGCGCATCAACACGCTGTTGCACACGACGCCGAACGCGCCGCTGCCGCCGGCGCCGGGCAAGCTCGCGTTGCCGGTCGACGACGCCCCGATGCCCGAGTCGCTCGAGTCCGCGTTGCCGGAGCTTGCGATGCTGAAGGCCGAGGAAAAGGCTGCCGAATCGGCCGAAAAACTCGCCAGGCGCGAGTATTTCCCGGACATCGGCGTATCGGGCGCGTACTCGACGATGCAGCCGATGGAAGAGTCGCGCTACATGGTCGGCGTGTCCGTCAACGTGCCGATCCAGCTTGGCCGGCGCGGCGGCGCGCTCGACGAAGCTCGCGCGCGCGGCCAAAAAAGCCGCCGCCTGCTCGATCATATGAAACAGGAAGCGATCGGCGAGATCGAAACCGCGCGCATCGGCTTTGAGGAAGCCCGCCGCGTCGCCGAACTTTACGAGACGAAAATCATCCCCGCCGCGCGCGACCGGCAGATCGCCGCCCGCGCCGGCTACGAAACCGGACGCAACGACTTCATGGCCACGATCGAAGCGGAGCGCTCGCTGCGCACGCTCGAACTGCGCCGTCATGAGGCGATCGCCAACGCGTGGCGCATGGCCGCCGAGCTTGAACGCGCTCTTGGCCGCGTACCCGGTGAAAACACGGAAGGAGCCCTGCCATGAAAACCAACATCGAACGCATCGGGCGCGGCCGCGGTCCCGCCGTCGTCATCGCACTTGTCGCGCTCGGCGCGCTGCTGTTTCTTTTCCGCGGACCGCTTGTCCAATGGTTTGCCGGCCCGCTGCGCGAAGACGCTCCGTCGTCCGCCAAACCCATGGCCGGCGGCCATCAGCACGGCGGCGCGACGGCGCCCGCCCAAACTGATGAGGTTGCGCCAGGACACGCGGAAAAAGACATGGCGTCGCACGAGCTGCAGGCCGTGCCCGCGCATCGATTTTCCGACGCCGCCATCAAGGAACTCGGGAATCTCTTCGCGGCTTATGAGGCCGTCCGCAAGGATCTGGCCAACGACAATTTCGCGAATATCGCCAAACACGCGAAAAATGCGCTGACCTCGGCTCGCGCCGCGGGCCAGAACGCGGACGCGGCGCCGCACGCCGTTCACCAGGCGCTCGACGACGCCGGGGAAACCGCCGCGCGGCTCGGCGAAGCCACGGACATCGACGCCGCGCGCGCGCATTTTTCCGACTTTTCGCATGCGCTCGTTCGCCTGGCGGCGATCGATACGCGTCTGCGCGAGGGACGAAATCTGTTTGAGTGCCCGATGGTCGAGGGCTACGGCTACTGGATGCAGCCCGGCGACGGCACGGAAAACCCATACATGGGAAGCAAAATGCCGACCTGCGGTGGCGAGGCGGACTGGAAGGCCGCGGCCGCGGGAAAAGACGCAGCGGTCGAGGATGCCATGGCCGACATCGAGGGCGGCGACGAGATCGCCTACTACACCTGCTCGATGCACCCCAGCGTGAGGCAACCCGATCCCGGCAAATGCCCGATCTGCAACATGGACCTGCAACCCGTGACAAAGGGCGACCTCGCCACCGGCGTCGTGACGGTTGACGAAGTGCGTCGCCAGCAGCTCGGCATCCGCACCGAGACGATCGCCCGGCGCGCGCTGACCAAAAGCATCCGCGCCGTCGGCGTCGTGGCTTATGACGAAACGCGGTTGCACGACGTGACGACGCGCATCGACGGCTGGGTCGAAAAGCTCCGCGTGGATTCGCCCGGCCAGCGCGTCGGCCGCGGCCAGACGCTGTTCGAACTTTACAGCCCGGAGATCGTGGCCGCGCAGGAAGAGCTCCTGATCGCCCGCGCGCGCGGCGGATCGCTTGAAAATGCCGCACGCCGGCGCCTGCGCCTGTTCGGTATCGCCGATGAGCGGATCGACGCGATCATCGAGCGCGGCAGCGCGACCGACACGATCGCCATCCCCTCCCCCGCGAGCGGATTCGTGGTCGAAAAAATGGTGATCGAGGGCATGAGAGTGATGCCCGGCGAGAAACTGTACCGCATCGCCGATCTATCGCGCGTGTGGATCGACGCGGACGTGTACGAGAACGACCTGCCGTTTTTGTCTCGCGGACAGAAGGCCGAGGTTTCGTTCCCGTATTTTCCCGGCGAAACGCACGCCGCGAAGATTTCCGAGATCTATCCCTATCTCGAGGGCATGGGACGCACGGCGAAGATCCGGCTTGAGATCGCCAATCCGAAGTTCGCGCTGAAGCCCGACATGTACGCGAACGTCACGTTCGAGGTGGACAGCGGCGAGCACCTGGCCGTGCCGGTTGAGGCGGTGATTTACACCGGGCCGCGGCGGCTCGTGTTCATCGATCTCGGCCAGGGGCGCCTGCGGCCGAAGGAGATCCAGATCGGCGCGCGCTACGGCGAGTGGTTCGCGGTGCGTTCGGGCCTTGCCGAGGGCGAAATCGTCGTCAGTTCCGGAAATTTCCTGATTGCCGCGGAAAGCCGGATTCGCTCCGCCGCCAAGTTCTGGAGGCCCGCCGATGCAACCGACTGATCCTGAAAAAAGCGGCCTCATCGGCCGCATCATCGAGAACTCGGCGCGAAATCCGTTCATTACCCTGCTTTTGATCGCGGCGCTCGTCGCCTGGAGCTGGTACGCGCTCATGCGCACGCCGCTTGACGCCATCCCCGACCTGTCCGACGTGCAGGTCATCGTCCTGACCGAATGGTCCGGACGCAGCCCGGACCTCGTCGAGGATCAGATCACTTACCCGATTTCGTCGGCGCTTTTGTCGGCGCCGAAGGTCACCGCCGTGCGCGGGCAGTCGTTCTTCGGGCTGTCGTTCGTGTACGCGACGTTCGAGGACGGCACGGACATGTATTGGGCGCGCACGCGCGTGCTCGAATACATGACCGGCCTTTCGGGCAAGCTGCCCGACGGCGTGACGCCGACGCTCGGCCCCGACGCGACGGGCGTCGGCTGGGTGTTCATGTACGCGCTCGTGGACGACACGGGCAAACACGATCTGCAACAGCTTCGCGCGATTCAGGACTGGAATGTGCGCTACGCGCTTGCGGCCGTTCCCGGCGTCGCGGACGTCGCCTCGATCGGCGGGTTCGTGAAGCAATACCAGATCCACCTCGATCCCGTCCGCATGCGCGCCCTGGATGTGATGCTGATGGACGTCGCCGACGCCGTGAAGGCCAGCAACGAGGACACCGGCGGGCACGTCGTCGAAGTCGCGGGGCATGAGCACATGATCCGCGGGCGCGGCTACGTGAAGGATATTTCCGACCTGGAGAGCATCCCCTTGCGCGTGGACGAGCACGGCACGCCGGTCTTGCTGTCGCAGGTCGGGGAGGTGACGCTCGGGCCGGATATGCGCCGGGGCATCGCGGAGCTCAACGGCGAAGGCGAGGTGGTCGGCGGCGTCGTGGTGATGCGCTACGGCGAAAACGCGCTCACCGTCATCGAACGCGTCAAGGAGCGCATCGATGAGATCAAGGCCGGCCTGCCCGAGGGCGTGCGCTTTGAGATCACCTACGACCGGTCCGGGCTGATCAAGGACTCGATCGCCACGCTGAAGCACACGCTCATCGAGGAAATGATCGTTGTGTCGATCGTGATCTTCCTGTTCCTGCTGCACGCGCGCAGCGCGCTCGTGCCGATCATCACGCTGCCGATCGCCGTGCTGCTCTCGTTCATTCCGATGTTCTACCAGGGGCTGACGGCGAACATCATGTCGCTTGGCGGCATCGCGGTCGCCATCGGCGCCATGGTCGATGCGTCGATCATCATCATCGAGAACATTCACAAACGCCTCGAGGAATGGGAGGCCGGCGGGCGCGCCGGCGACCGCGTCGGCGCGATGGTGGACGCCATGAAGGAGGTGGGCCCGTCCATCTTCTTCTCGCTGCTCGTCATCACCGTGTCGTTCATGCCGGTGTTCACCCTCGAGGCGACCGAAGGGCGCCTGTTCAAGCCGCTCGCGTTCACCAAGACCTATTCGATGGGCTTCGCGGCGATCCTCGCCGTCACGCTCACGCCCGCGCTGGCGGCGCTCGTCGTGCGCGGCCGCATCCGCCGCGAGGACGAAAACCCGCTGAACCGCTGGCTCGTCGCGGGTTACACGCCCGTCGTGCGTTTCGTGGTGACGCACCGGCTCGCGGTCATCGTGGCGACGGTTGTCGCGATGATCGTGACAGTGCCGGCGTTCCTGCGCCTGGGCGGCGAGTTCATGCCGCCGCTCAACGAGGGCGCCATCCTGCACATGCCGTCCTCCCCGCCGGGCATGTCGGTCACGCAGGCGTCCGCCGTCATCCAGGCGATGGACCGGCAGATCCGCGAGGTGACGGAGGTCGCATCGGTGTTCGGCAAGATGGGCCGCGCCGAAACCGCGACCGACCCGGCGCCGGTCGACATGGCGGAAACCACCATCGTGCTCAAGCCCCGTGAGGAGTGGCGCGAGGGCCTGACGTGGGACGATCTCATCGCCGAACTCGACGAGAAGATCCGCGTGCCCGGCCTGCCGAACATCTGGTGGATGCCGATCCAGACGCGCACCGAGATGCTCGCCACCGGCGTGCGCTCGCCGCTTGCGGTGCTCGTGTTTGGCGACGATTACGCGTCGATCGAGCGCGCGGGCGTGGAGGTCGAGCGCGTCCTCACGGACATGCCCGGCACGCGCACGGCGGTGGCCGAGCGATCCGCCGGCGCGTTTTACATCGATATCCACGTCAACCGGGAAAAGGCCGCGCGTTTCGGCCTGACCGTGCGTGATGTGAACGAGGTCGTCACCATGGCGATCGGCGGCATGAGCATCGCCGAGACGGTCGAGGGCCGCGAACGCTACCCCATCAACGTCCGCTACGCGCGCGAGTTCCGCGACGATCCGGAGCAGCTCGGCAACGTGCTGATCGCGACGAAAAGCGGCGCGCAGATCCCGATTTCCCAGGTCGCCGACATCAAGCACGTGAACGGCCCGCCGATGATCCGCAGCGAGGACGGCAAGCTCGTCGGCTTCGTGTTCGTCGATCCGGGCAAGGTGCCGATGGCGAACTACGTCGAAATGGGCCGGCGCGCGCTTGAGCAAAACGTCGAGTTGCCGGCGGGCGTGCGCCTGTCGTGGACGGGCCAGTTCCGCTACCTGGAGCGCGCCAAGGCAAAGCTCAAGATCGTCGTGCCGCTGACATTGCTCATCGTCTTCGTGCTGCTCTACTTCAACACGAAATCCGTCGTGGAGACGTTCATCGTGTTGCTGGCGGTGCCGTTTTCACTCATCGGAGCGGTCTGGCTGCTGTACCTGCTCGACTACAACATGAGCGTCGCGGTGTGGGTGGGCCTGATCGCCTTGGCGGGCCTGGACGCCGAAACCGGCGTCGTGATGCTGCTGTATCTCAAGCTGTCGTATCAGCGTCACCGGAAAGAGGGCGCCATGCGTTCGTTTGAAGACCTGCGCGAGGCGATCGTGGACGGCGCGGCGCGGCGCATCCGCCCCAAACTCATGACCGTACTGACGACGATGATCGGCCTCGCGCCCGTCCTGTGGTCAACCGGCACCGGCGCGGACGTAATGAAGCGCATCGCCGCGCCGATGATCGGCGGCCTGGTCACGTCGTTCTTCCTGGAGCTCACGGTGTATCCGGCGATCTTCGCTTTCTGGAAGGGACGCGAGTTCGCGCATTCCGAGGAGGTGTCGCCATGACGTTCTTCGACGCGAAAGGAGGCAGCCATGCACGATCATGATGACCACTCGAAGCACGGCGCGCATCAAGCGGCGACCGCGTCGCCCGGCACGAAATGGACCTGCCCGATGCACCCGGAGATCGTACGCGACGAGCCGGGATCGTGCCCGAAGTGCGGCATGGCGCTGGAGCCGACGACCCCGCCCGGAGCGGGACCGGCGAGGACCAAGTGGACCTGCCCGATGCATCCAGAGATCGTGCGCGACGAGCCGGGATCGTGCCCGAAGTGCGGCATGGCGCTCGAGCCGATGACGCAGACCGACGAGGGCCAGGACGAAAATCCCGAACTTGCCGGCATGAGCCGGCGGTTCTGGTTTTCGGTCGCGCTGACCGCGCCGCTTGTCGTCATCGTCATGGGCGACATGTTGCCCGGCCAACCGATCTCGCGCCTCATCTCGATGCGCGCGCGGATGATCGTCGAGCTCGCGCTCGCGACGCCGATATGCGTTTGGGCGGCGTGGCCGTTTTACGTGCGCGCCGTTCAGTCGGTGAAAAACCGCAGCCTCAACATGTTCACGCTGATCGGCCTTGGCGTGTCCGTGGCGTACGTCTACAGCGTCGTCGCCGCGCTGTTGCCAAATATCTTTCCACCGTCGTTTCGCGGCGAGGGCGGCGAGGTCGGCGTTTACTTCGAGGCCGCCGCGGTGATCGTGACGCTCATCCTGCTCGGGCAGGTGCTGGAGCTTCGCGCGCGCGGCTCGACGGGCGCGGCGATCAGAAAACTGCTCGGCCTCGCGCCGAAAACCGCGCGGCGCATCGGCGAGGACGGCGCGGAAGAAGACGTGCCGCTCGACGCCGTGCGCGAGGGCGATCGCCTGCGGATCCGGCCGGGCGAGAAGGTGCCGGTGGACGGCATTGTTCTCGAAGGCCAAAGCTCCATCGACGAATCGATGGTGTCCGGCGAGCCGATCCCTGTCGAAAAGCACGAAGGCGACCGCGTCGTCGGCGCGACGGTCAACGGCACCGGCTCGCTAGTGATGCGCGCGGAGAAGGTCGGCGCGGACACGCTGTTATCGCGCATCGTGGCGATGGTGGCCGAGGCGCAGCGCAGCCGCGCGCCGATCCAGCGCCTGGCGGATGTCGTGTCATCCTGGTTCGTGCCGTCCGTCATCGCGATCGCGATCGTGGCGTTCGCGGTCTGGTCTTTTATCGGCCCCGATCCGCGCATGGCGCACGCGCTTCTCGCGGCGATCGCCGTCGTCATCATCGCTTGCCCGTGCGCGCTCGGCCTCGCGACGCCGATGTCGATCATGGTCGCCACCGGCAAGGGCGCGTCGATGGGCATCCTGTTCCGCAACGCCGAGGCGATCGAGGTGATGCGCAAGGTGGACACGCTCGTCGTCGACAAGACCGGCACGCTCACCGAGGGCAAGCCGAAGCTGGCGACCATCTTCGCCGCGGATCGCGGCGGGGAAAACGAGCTGCTGCGCCTTGCCGCCTCGCTCGAAAAGGGCAGCGAGCACCCGCTCGCGGCGGCGATCGTGAACGGCGCGGCCGAGCGCGGGGTCAAACCGGCCGACGCGGCGGACTTCGAGAGCGTCACCAGCAAGGGCGTCAAGGGGCGTGTGGACGGGCGCGACGTGGCGCTCGGCAACCGCGCGATGCTCGAGACGCTCGGCATCGACACCAGCCCGCTCGCCGAAAAGGCGGAAGCCATGCGCGCGGAGGGCCAGACGGCGATGTTCGTCGTGGTGGACGGCCGCGCGGTGGGCCTGGTCGGCGTCGCGGATCCCATCAAGGAGAGCACGCCGCGTGCGATCCGCGAGCTGCACGACGAGGGCATCCGCATCGTGATGCTCACCGGTGACAGCGAAACGACCGCGCGGGCGGTGGCCAAAAAGCTCGGCATCGACGACGTCATCGCCCAGGTGCTGCCCGATCAAAAGGTCGAGGCCATCAAGCGCTTGCAGGACGAGGGGCGCTTTGTCGCCATGGCGGGCGACGGCATCAACGACGCGCCGGCGCTCGCCAAGGCGCAGGTCGGCATCGCGATGGGAACGGGCACCGACGTGGCGATGGAAAGCGCGCCCGTCACACTCGTGAAGGGCGACCTTCGTGGCATCGTGCGCGCGCGGCGGCTATCAAGGATGACGATGCGCAATATCAAGCAAAACCTGTTTTTCGCGTTCGCGTACAACACGGCCGGCGTGCCGATCGCCGCGGGCGTGCTGTACCCGTTTTTCGGAATCTTGCTGTCGCCGGTCATCGCGGCGGCGGCCATGAGCGCAAGCTCGGTGTCGGTCATCGCCAATGCGTTGCGCCTTCGCCGGGCCAAAATCTGAAAGGAGTGAGGAAATGAAGATGAGAACCCTGTTGATTGTCATGACGATCGCCGCGACGTCGCTTTTCGTCGGACTCGCGTGGGGCGAGAGTGGCGACGGCCACAAAGGCCACCAGCACGGAAAAATGTCCGACATGACGGACATGTGCCCCATGCACGTCGCGGACACCAAGGTCGCGCGCACGGACGTTGACGGCGGCATCGCGTTCGAATTCACGACCAGCGGCGACAACGTGGTCGAGCTACGCAAGCGCGTGAAGGTGATGGCGGCGATGCATGACGACATGGGCAAGCACCCCGAGGGCATGATGCACGGCGGCATGCACAAGGAAGGCGGCATGATGATGCCTGCCTCGACCGCGACCTCCGAGGACATCGAAGGCGGCGCGCGCATCGTCGTACGCCCGAAGGATGCCAAGGACCTGCCCGCGCTGCGCGAGCACGCCGGTAAGCACATGGCCATGATGGAAAAGGGCGAGTGCCCGATGATGTCGAACGACGAAGAAGAAGTATCGCCGGACGCCGACGAGACGGATCATTCGAAACATCAACATTGAGCGGAAGTCGGCTCATAAACGGCCGTGGCGCCGGTTTCCGTGCCGGCGCCGCGGCCGCGCGCCCTGGCACAATCCTTCGCGATGACTCCGGGGCGGAAAGGACCAAGCCATGGAATTCCTGATCTCCGTATGGCTGGCGATCGCGATGTTGGTCGCCGCGTTGGCGCGGCCCGTCATCCAGTTGGCAATTCGCGCGATGGCGGCCCGGCACGAAACGCCGATCGACATCGTGAGTCGACGCTACGCGGTCGGCGAGATCGACCGCGCGACGTATCGGCGAATGCGCGCGAATCTCGGCACCTGAAAAGGCGCCAGAAAGTGAGGTGAGGCATGGGCGAGCACGCAATGGGGTACCACTTCCAGAATCTCGCGATCTGGTTAATTGCGGCCGCGATCGGCGTGATGTTCGCGCTCTACTTTTGGCGCGGGCGAAAGGACGGCAACGCGCGAAACGGACGCGAAACACCCGAGCAGATCGTGAAAAAGCGGTACGCCGCCGGAGAAATCGACCGCGAAACATATGAACGAATGATAAGCGACCTGAACGCCTGAGCGATGCGATTTCGGCGTCCGGGGACGCCGCGGCGGGCGCCGAATCCGCATGGTCGGCGGGAATTGCCCCCGCCGCGCCCGACCTCGAAAGGAGAAAATCGTCATGAACGCCTCAACGCAAAATCCCGAGCGGAGCGTCCTGTCGTTGAATCGTGTGCTGATCGCTTTTTGCGCCTTTCTCGCCATCGCCGGTTTCATGCTGTGGGAAGAGCACCGAGCGCACATCCTCGGCATCTTGCCCTGGGTTTTGCTGCTCCTTTGCCCGGTGATCCACCTATTCCTACACCGCCACCACGGCGTTCACGGGCCCGTGCGCGAACGCGGGCGTGAAGCGCACGTGGAGAAGACGGGAGGTGCGTCATGAACCACCCGACCGACGCCCCGGCCTACGGGCTTTGGACCCTCGTCTTCATCAACTCCGCGATCTTCATCGCGTTCGCGTACAGTTTCTTCACGCCGCGTACAGGGCGCGACTGGCGCACGTTCGGCGGTTTCGCCGCGTTTGTCGTGGCGCTTTTCGCCGAGATGTACGGCTTTCCGCTGACGATCTACCTGCTGTCGGGATGGCTTGTCCGAAAATTCCCCGGCGTGGATCTTTTCAGCCATGAGGGCGGCCATATCTGGTACTCGGTCCTGGGATTTCGCGGCGACCCGCACGCGAATCCGGTCCACGTTCTCAGCAACGTCCTCATCGTCGCGGGATTCTTCCTGCTCGCGTCGGCCTGGCGTGTTCTCTACCAGGCGCAAAAAGATAATCGGCTGGCGTCAAGCGGACCCTACGCCGTAATCCGCCATCCCCAATACGCGGCGTTTGGCGTGATCATGCTGGGCTTTTTGGCGCAATGGCCGACGCTGGTCACGCTCGTCATGTTTCCGATACTCGTCGCCGTGTACGTTCGTCTAGCGCGGCGCGAGGAAACAGACGCGCGGCGGGCATTCGGGCGAGCGTGGGAGGAATACGCCGCCCGTACGCCAGGATGGATTCCGCGGCTTCGCCGGCAACATGAAATGTACGCGGGAGGCCGGCCATGAGCGCCATGCGTCTTCTGCGCCCGTTCCTCGCACATTTCGCGCGGCGCGGCCTCGCGTTGACGTTCGAGCGAGCGCAAACCGCCCGTATCCTCGATGACGCGCTCGCCGACTATGAGGCGCAACAGGCGAAGCTGCCTCGCGAGGCGTCGCTAGGCGGCAGAATGATGGTCCACCTCGCCGCGTTAACGATCGGGTTTTATCGCGCCCTCGTCATCCGGGACCTTACCGCGGAGGACGCGCGCTGGCTGACCGGGCGCGTAACGGCACTCGCCTACGAGAAGATGGCTTTTTTCCCCACGCTTCTCTCGCGGGTCGGCGCGCCAGGCGCCGACGCGCGGCTGCGGCGCGCGACGAACGTCTTTCGCAAATTCCCGTTTAGCGCGCCGTCGTACGAGATGGTGAACCTTCCCGCCGAGAACGGGATCGTGGCGTTCGACGTGCGTCGTTGCCCCGTGGCGCGATATTTTCGCGAGCACGGACTCGGCGAGCTGTGCGTCACGTCCTGGTGCAATCTCGATTATGCGCTCGCCGAGCGGTGGGACGCGCACCTTGAGCGCCACGGATCGATCGCCGCCGGAGATCTCGCATGCGATTTTCGATGGATCCCGCGCGGCGAGAACACGAAGTCCGAGCGACGGCATGCCTGAGTCGAAGCAGGATCTCGCGCGCGTACGTCGCGTTTACTCGGCCTGGGGGAGGCACCCGCGACTCTACGACGCGCAGGACGCGATCACCTTTCTCGGCCGGCACCGCACGATCCGGCAACGCGCGGCCGCGGCGACCAGCGTCGGCGCGGGGGCGCGCGTTCTCGAGGTCGGCTGCGGCAGCGGGCGCAATTTCCCGTACATCGAGGAATTGATCGGCCCGACCGGACGCCTGGTCGGCTTCGATTACACGGAAGCGATGCTCGACGCGGCTCGCGCGCTCGTCGCGCGGCG
Source organism: bacterium (assembly GCA_019912885.1). Lineage (NCBI taxonomy): Bacteria > bacterium. The sequence goes on along the minus strand of JAIOHV010000034.1, from coordinate 3,815 downwards.
CGGTTGGGAAAACGTGGAACTCGTTCAGGGCGACGCCGCGGTACTCGACCTCGGCGATGAACCGTTTGACGGCGTCCTGTCCGCGCTGGCGATGTCCGTGATGCCCGACCTCGCCGCGGTGCTGAGACGATGCCGCGACGTGTTGCGGCCGGGAGGAACGCTCGCGGTCTGCGACGCAAGCCTGTTTTCGGGCGCGCTCCGGATATTCAATCCGCTCGTGCGCGCCGTTTACGTTCGGCTGACGGCTTGGAACCCGGACCGCGACATCCCGGCCGCCATGCGCTCGGTTTTCGGCAACGTGTCCGTCGAACGCTTCAACGCCGGAACATTTATCATCGCCACCTCAACAAAGGACGCCGACCCATGACGGCCGACACACGGACGGACACAACCCCAGCCCCGGAAATCGCGCCGGCCGCGGTTTCCGCGCCGGAGGTGACCGCGCCCGCATCGGCGAAGCGGACCGTCAGGCGGCGCATCCTGACCGGCATCACCGCGGTCGTCTCGATCGCCGCGTTCATCGCGATTCACCTCGCGGGGTCCTGGGCGCATCTGCTGCTCATTCCGCTCGGTGCGTGGTTCGTCTGGCTCGGTTTCGTGTCGATCCGCGAGTGGCGCACGTTGTCGCCGACGGAGGTGACGCGCCGGCGCTACGACCGCATCGCGCCCCTGTACGATCTCGTGGAGCTGGCGTCCGCGCTTCAAACGCGCAAGTGGCGGCGCGGGATGTGGTCGCGCGCGCGCGGGCGCGTGCTCGAGATTGGCGTCGGCACCGGGCGCAACCTGGCGCTGTATCCGAAGGACGCCGCGATCGTGGCGATCGACCTGTCGCCGCGCATGCTCGCGCGCGCGGAGAAGACGGCGAAAAAGCTCGGGCTGTCATCCGCGCGCTTCGAGGTGGCCGACGCCGAGGCGCTGCCGTACCCGGATGCGAGCTTTGACACGATTGTGACGAGTTGCGTGTTCTGCTCGGTGCCCGATCCCGTGCAGGGCTTGCGCGAGGCGCGCCGCGTGCTGAGACCCGGCGGCAAGCTCCTGATGCTCGAACACGTGCTGTCGGAAAAACCGGGACTGCGCCCGTTGATGCGATGGCTCGACCCGATTCCGTTTCACATCTGGGGCGCGCATATCGATCGGGAGACCGTCAGCAATGTCCACGCGGCGGGATTCACGGATATCGACGTGAAGAAACGGTCGCTTGATATCGTCCTCGAGATCACCGCGGCGGATTGACGGCGCCGCCGGCGCGTTCGCGGCGTCGCTGAACGCGCCCGACGACGATAAGCACGATCCCCGCGAGCGCGGCGCCCATGCAACCAAGGCCGATCGCGCGGCGAACGGCAAACGGCAACTCCTGGCCGAGATCGACGGCCGGAAATACGAGCGAGACGCCAAGCGCGGCAAGAAAAATCGCGCCGCCGATCTTGTCGAGACCCGGGCGCACGGGTTACGTATCCGTTTTGCGTTTGACGCGTTCCCTGGCGCGGAAGCGCAGCGCGGACCAGGTGTCGTCAAGCGCGATCTGGCGCACCGCGCGAAGACCGAGCGCGTCGAGCGAATCCCATCCGCGGTCGCGCGTGATATCGGCGGCGATGCCCGACGTCTTTTTCGGATAGGCGAACCAGAGGACGCCGTCCTCGCGCAGTACGCGAACGATGCCCTTGCCGCGCGATTCGATCTCCTCCTCGTTCGTCACGAAAACGAGCGCCCAGTCGAGCTCCGCGTCGGAGCTTCGGGCCTGGGGCAGCGCGTTCAATTCTTTCAGGCGAAGGTCGTCCGGCGGCGCGACGATGCGACCCCGCCATCCCTCGCGGATCTGGAGCTTGGTACGAAGGCTCGGCATGCAGTCTCCCGTGTTGCACGGGCGATTTTAGCGGATGCGAGCCGGAGAAAACAGGAAGGTCGAAACAGGAAAGAGAAAAGAGGAAAGAGGAGGGAGGAAATAGTCGTGAAGATGGCGCGCGATCGGCATAGGGGCTCCGAGGAATAGCCTCGGAGTTCCCCTGCCACACCACCGGACAAGCGGGTCCGCATCCGGCGGTTCGGCGAGTTGAGGTCACGCGGCCAGCCGGGGGACTCCCAACTGGTCGAAGTAGCGGATGGTCAGGACCATGTGGAGATACATCGCCGAGTTCTTCCACCATCGCTTGGTGTTCGCCGCGACCGTCGCCGCCACCGTCGGCGTCGCGCCTCGCGCGCGCAGCTCGCGGTACGTCGTTTTGCCGCGTCTCCAATGTTTCAGGTGGAGTGCCCGCAACCGGTGACGAATCCACTCGTCGAGTTCGCGGAAGACTCCGGGCGTGTCCGCCAGTTGGAAATACGCCTTCCATCCAACGAGGTAGCTCCGTAAGTCCCTGGCGACCCGCTCAATGCTCCGCCCCCCGCTGCGTCTCGTGATTTCCCGCACCCGGTCCTTCATCGTCGCAAGAGCCTTGCCCGCCACGCGGCGTTTCACCGTCCGACCCGGACCGATCCAGAAGGAGTAGCCCAGAATCTTCCGCTTCGTCGCCGCGTCCACCGCGCTCTTGGCATCGTTGACGCGGAGCCGAAGGTCCGCGAAGAGCCGCCGAAGCAGCCTCATGACGCGCTCCCCCGCTCGCTGCGACCGAACGTAAACATTGCAGTCGTCGGCGTAGCGGATGAAAGCGTGACCGCGTTTCTCAAGCTCCTTATCCACTTCGTCCAGCAGCGCGTTCGCGAGCAGCGGCGACAAGGGACCGCCCTGCGGCGTCCCCTCGTGCCGCTCCGTCGCCACCCCGTCCGACATCAGGCCGGCTTCGAGATAGCGGCGGATCAGCCTCAGCACACGAGCGTCCTCGATCCGTTTCGCGAGCCGTCCCATCAGCACGTCATGGTTCACGCGGTCGAAGAATTTCTCCAGGTCCACGTCCACCACGATGCGGCGGCCTTCCTGAACGTAACGCTGCGCCGCGACGATCGCGTCGTGCGCCCGGCGTTTCGGCCGGAAGCCGTAGCTGTGCTCCGAAAAGCTCGGATCGAATTGAGGTTGCAGGACCTGCAAAAGGGCCTGCTGGATGAAACGGTCGAGCACCGTCGGGATGCCGAGTTCGCGCGTCCCGCCGCCGCTCTTGGGAATCGCCTGCCGCTTCACCGGCGAGGGACGGTACGTCTCCGAGAGAATGTCTTCTCGGAGGCGCGGCCATTCATCCCGCAGGTAATCCGGCAGTTCATCCACCGTCATCCCGTCGATGCCGGGGCCGCCCTTGTTCCGGCGCACCCGCTTCAGCGCGGCCTGAAGGTTCGCGCGGCTCAACACCGCCTCCAGCAGACCGCTCGCTCCCGAGCGCTCGTTTCCGCGCGCCGCCGTCGAAGCTTCCTCGCTGCGCTCCCCGCGTCGGGCTTCACCCTTCGCCATGAACGCGAGCTCCAGTTGCCCGGACATCTGAGGCCTGGCTCCTTCGAGGCGCACGGTCGTATCGCCCTCCTCTCCGTTCGGCCCTTCGTCCCGCGCGGAACTACTACGGCCTCGGCTGACTTCTCGCTCCCCCGCTTTCGCGGAGTCGCCCTTTCAGGCGCAAGGCGAGATCTCCCCAGGTAAGAACGCTGTCCTTCCCCGCACGACCGCCGGATTTACGCCGCCTGGGCTTTGGCCATCGGAGCTTCGCGGTCAATTGCCCGCTCGCCCCGCCCGGCGTCGCCTCGAATCCGGTTTCTGTACGTCGGCCCGCGGGTTCGCTCCACGCTTCCTCCCCACGGTCGGTCGCCCTTCCGCAGTTGCGCTTCGCTTCGATCGGGATGGCCTCCTCTCGGTCGGACTTACACCTACAAGACAGCGCCCATGCTGGGCGCACAAC